>JAZRQQ010000095.1:0-16403 GCA_045649935.1 Acutalibacteraceae bacterium
TGCCGGTGATACAAAGAAGGGTGAATCACCTTACTACACCAACTCTTCACACCTTCCCGTAGGATATACAGACGATATCTTCGAAGCTCTTGATATTCAGGATGAGCTTCAGACTCTCTACACATCAGGTACTGTTTTCCATGCATTCCTCGGTGAAAAGCTTCCCGACTGGACAAGCGCAGCTGCTCTTATCAGAAAGATTGCCGAAAACTACCGTTTACCCTACTACACCCTTTCTCCCACATATTCTGTATGTAAGAATCACGGATATATTGCAGGTGAAGAATATACCTGTCCCGAATGTGGTGAAAAGACAGAGGTTTACAGCCGTATCACAGGTTACTACCGTCCTGTTCAGAACTGGAACGACGGTAAGAGCCAGGAATTTGAGCACAGAGTTGAATACAACCCCGCAAAGCTCGGCAAGGAAATCTCAAAGAAATTTGAAGAAGCAAAAGCTGAATGTGCTGAATGTGAAACCGAAGATCAGATTCTTCTCTTCGCATCAAAGACCTGCCCCAACTGCAAGATGGCTGCAAAGTTCCTTGACGATGCAGGCGTGAAGTATGAAAAGATTTTAGCTGATGAAAACCCCGAGCTTGCAAATCAGTTCGACATTCATCAGGCTCCCACCCTTGTTGTTATCAAAAACGGTGAGGCAGAAAAAATCACAAATCTTTCAAACATCAGAGCTTACACAGAAAGATAAAATAATAAACTGAACACAGAAGCGGACACTCTTAAAGGTGTCCGCATCTGCTGATTAAGAGGTAATATTATGTATGATGTAATAATAATCGGTGCAGGTCCTGCAGGACTTACTGCTGCCGTATACTTAAGAAGAGCCGACAAAAATGTTCTCGTTCTTGAAAGAGAAACCTTCGGCGGTCAGATTACCCATTCACCCCGAGTTGAAAACTACCCCGGCTTTGTTACAATGACCGGCTCCGAGCTTGGTGACAGACTTATTGAGCAGGTTATGGCTCAGGGTGCAGAATTAGAGCTTGACGCAGCAGTTTCAATCGAGGGTGCTCCCGGAAATTATACCGTAAAAGGCGAAAGAGGAGAATACAAGGCAAAAAGCGTTATCATTGCCGTAGGCAGTGAGCACAGACGCTTAGGTCTTCCGAAGGAGGATAAATTCACCGGTGAAGGCATATCTTACTGTGCTGTATGTGACGGTGCTTTCTATGCAGGTAAAGAGGTTGTAGTTATCGGCGGCGGTAACAGTGCTCTCCAGGAAGCAGTTATGCTTTCAAAGCTCTGCACAAAGGTAACCGTTGTACAGAATCTCTCCTTCCTCACAGGTGAAAACAAGCTTAAGGAAGAGCTTGAAAATAAGGATAATGTTTCCTTTATTTTCTCTTCAACAGTGAAGGAAATCAAGGGTGATGACAAATTTGAAGGCATCATCATTGAAAACACAGACACAAAGGAAGAGACTCTTCTTGTCTGTGATGCAGTTTTTGTTGCAATCGGTCAGAAGCCTATGAACGAGCCCTTCAAGGATAATGTAAGCCTTAACGAATACGGCTACATCAATGCCGATGAAAGCTGTGTTCCTGAGGGTGCAAAGAGTGGTATCTTCGTTGCAGGTGACTGCAGAAGCAAGAGAATCAGACAGGTAGCAACTGCAGTAGCTGACGGTGCCGTTGCGGCACTCAGTGCAGCAAGCTTTATTGACAGCCTTTAATAATAACAAAAAAAGTGAGGTTCAGACCTCACTTTTTTCTTTAAACTATTGCTGCGAAAACCATTATACCGAAAAGTCTCATTTCCACAGAATCGGTTACAGCTCCGTACTGAGCGTCAACATGCTTCTCAATTTCTACGGTATATCCTAAGCCTTTGTAAACACCCGAGCCGCCGTCATCGGCAGTAACCGAAGCCACGGCAAAAACAGGACCGTCAAGCTTTGTGCATCGGATATAGTCGGTAAGAAACATTGAAGCCCACAGAACAAGAATAACTGCGACAATTGTGATTGTAAGCTTTTTACCTTTTTTCATATCTGTTCCTCCTTAAGGCAACCTCAATATATAAGATATATTTCTTTCACCGAATGTTGCATAATAAAACAAAAAGGTCGCATAAAACGACCTTTTATTTTTTATTCTGCCGCTGAAACAGCTCTCTTTCCGAAATCTTCACTGAAGAAGCCTTCCGTATCATAAGGAATTACAATATTCTCCGTATATCCTTCAGGACTTACGTAGCAGAAAAGAAGACCGTCACGGCTAAGACCGCAGGCTGACTCATAAAAAGCCATGCCCGTATTTTCTGTATCCTCAGGAATAATCTCCTCAGATACAATATTTTCATTTATGAGGCTTTCATATTCATAGCCGTTATATATTCTGTAAAGCAGCTCATGTACGAGGGTATACTCCACATTGAACATCTCTTTTTTGGGAATAAATTCACCGGTTCCGACTTCAATTGTATAGCCCTGTATCTTTTTTTCAGGAAGGAAAACCGGCTGGAACTCACCCTCTTGTGCATCACTTGCCTTGTATGATGACTGAGGCTTCTTCTCGCTGGTTCCGAGAATTATTGATATATAACCGTTTCTGTTATAGCTTACTCTTGCAGTTACATATGTAACATAGGGAAGCTCTTCAGCCTTACCGACCTTTTTAATAAACTTATTGTAAGCTTCCGTTGCACTCTGCACATCAGTGCTGTAGGTCTTTACCATATCTTCAAAAGTATAGTTTACAACCTTTTCGCCCTTGGTGTCACCGCTGAATACGGGATATTCAAGAATATATCTTGCATAAACCTCACCGTCTTCAGTTACTGCCTCAAGAGTTTTTGTTTCAATAGTGTATGAAAGCTCATTGAGTCCGCTTTCATCCTTTATCATAAGTCCGCTGGAGTCGAAAATTGCTTCATCGGAAATACGGTTGATTATCCACTTTACCTCAGAGGACTCGGCATCCTCATATTTATCAAGGATAATATAGGCCTTGAAATAATTCTTGTTTGTGTCTGCTGCAGATTCATCATAAAAGCTGCATTCCACATAATAACTGCCGTCCTGTATACGCTTTGAAAGACTTATATCAGCTACTACATCAGCACTGAATGTATAATCTGACAGATTTGCAAAATAATACTTGTCATCATAACGGTAGAAATTCTTTTCGTTTATGTTGCTGTTGACACTGTAGCCGAATTTTTCTATTATGCTGTCAACCTTATCTGCATCAAGAACATAGTAGCTGTAGTCTCCGTTTTCGTTTTTGAATCTTCCGGCAGGATCGGGAGTGTTGGCAGTAATTTCTGCGTAACTGAAAAACCTGTTATATAATCCCCCTGCATCGTGAGGTCTGAAATAATTCATAACATCAACGGCAACGTGCTTTTCTCTGTCAAAGCCGCTGTAAGCCACCAATGCTATTTTAGACAGATATTCCTCCAGGTCAGCTGTCTCAGCCGATGTAAGACCTGAAAGCACAATTGCCTTTACGGAATCCTCATCCTTATCGAAAATATCCGTTCCCATTCTCACTCCTGCAAGAGCAAGTATAATAATAAAAATTACAGCCATAAGTGAGAGTATAAAATTGAAGGAGCCCTTTTCTTTGGCTGTCATCTTAGGAAGCTTAGCTTTTTCTGTTGCAGGTCTGACCTGTACAACAGGCTCTGCATTTACTTCCACTTCTGATTCTTCAGACTCATCTTCCGCCTTAATCTCAAAAGCAGTATCGCTCATTGCAATTTCTGCATCCTCAGACTCAGTTTCTTTTTCCTCAGACAATTCCTCAGAGCCTGAATTTTCAATTTCTGCAAACTGTTCCTCACTGTATGAAAAAACATCTTCAAACTTCTGAGCAGATGCAGACTCATTCACATCCATAGAAAAAGCAAGTGAAACAAGCTTCTCAATTCCCTCACTGCTGTCCGTCTGAACATTTTCAGCTGCGTTTTTCTTTAAAGGAGTTCCGCACTCAGGACATACATCAAGGTCATCACTGAATATATTTGCACAATTCTTACAAATCATATCTTTTCTTCCTTTATAACAAGCTTCTTTATATAAGCTCAAGAAGCTCAGTAATACTTTCAATCTCTGCTGCTGTATTCTGACCGAGACCCTTGCCCTTGAAATCACCGTAGTTCATTCTTACTACCTGCATATCAGCGCCGAGAGCACCCTGAACATCATTTACGGGGTGGTCACCGACAAAGAGAGCCTCCTCATTCTTAACGCCTGCACGTCTTACAGCTTCATCGAAAATTCTTCTGTCAGGCTTATAAATTCCGATATCTCCCGAAACCACTACTACATCAAACATATCTCTGATGCCTGCTGTATCAAGCTTGATGTTCTGAAGTGAAGAAACACCGTTGGTAATGCAGCCTAATATATAGCCCTTTTCCTTGATAGCCTTAAGCACATCAAGAGCACCGTCAAGCATAACAATATACTTTCCGAAATCAAAATTAAAGGAATCGTAGAGTTCCTGAAGAGGGGGATGGTTTTCCCACTTCCACAAATCAATCATCTCGGGGAAATAAACCTCTCTGTCCTTATATCCGCCGTCAACGTGCTCTTCCATTTCGTCAAGCTTTACAAGTCTTTCTTCTTCACTTATATCGGGAAAATATTTACTAAGAAATGCTTCACAGTAAAGTCTGTACGCGCCCTTTCTGCTCTGGAGGGTATCGTCAAAATCGAAGAATATTGCTTTAACGTTTAATTTGCTCATTTTCCGTCACCTCTGATATAAATTTCTTTAGCTTTTTTTATATCCTTGTCAACAGCCTCTTTAAGCTCATCAAGACTGCCGAACTTTTTTTCTTTTCTTAAAAATTCTATAAGGCTTACCTCTACATACTTTCCGTAAAGGTCACCGTCAAAATCAAAAATACAGGTTTCACTTCTCATCTGAGTGCCGTCAACTGTAGGACAGACACCGATATTCGTAACAGAAGAATAAGTCTTACCGTCTATCCTTACACTTGAAGCGTAAACTCCGTATTCGGGAATAACAAAGTCCTCGGGAAAATACTGATTGATTGTAGGAAAGCCCAATGTTCTGCCAAGCCTTTTACCCTTCTGTACCTGAAAATCATAAGTGAAATTACTGCCGAGCATTTTATTTGCTCTTTCAATTCTGCCCTCAGAGATAAGCTGACGTATTCTCGTAGATGAAACCGCCTCATCATCAAGATATACCGGCTCAAGAGAAACAACCTCTATATCCTTTTCTCCGAGATCCTTTTTCAGTGTTTCGGGATTCCCCTTTCCGCCCTTGCCGTAATGATAATCATAGCCGCATACTACAGCCCTTGCCGAAAGCTCACCGCGGAGTATTTTATCCTCAAACTCCTCAGGAGTAAAGTTCATGGAATGTCTGAAATCAAAATCCACTACCTTAAATCCCAGCTTTTCAAGAAGAAGTCTCTTTCTCTCTTCCGTGAGGAGCATAGGCGGTACCTTACCCGTAAGAAGCTTACGGGGGTGAATATCAAAAAGCATAACCACAGGAACAAGGTCCCTTTCCTCTGCTATCTGCAGAGCCTTATCAAGTACTGCTCTGTGACCGAGATGTATACCGTCAAAGTAACCGAGAGCAACAGCAGTGCCTTTTTCTTTTTCAGTAAGAGAAAACATTTTCGTCCTCCCCTCTATTATTTTCAACCGACAAAAACTCTTTTAACCTTAAGCTCTGTTTTGTCTTCATCAATTTCACCTATACCGAGGAATTTTCCCTCAGGTGAATATACATTATAGAGACCGACCTCTTTTTTACCGCCGAAACGGTTGATATCAAGACTGCCTCCGTTGGAAAAGCGCTTTGTCTGAGCTGCACTTACCCTTATATTAGGATATGAAATAAAGGTATCCACAGAAACAACTGCCTCTGAAAGCCTTCCCTTTTCTTTGAGCTCTTCAAGCTCAGAGAGGGTATAGCATTTATCAATACCGACACCGTTGGCATAAATGCGTCTTAAGGATGTCATAACTGCGCCTGTGCCGAGAGCCTCACCTATATCACTTATAAGTGAACGGATATAAGTACCCTTTGAGCAGTATACCTCAATTTCATACTCATTTTCTTTTTCGTCCGAGTCTGTAAGAACAAGTGAAGAAACCGTAATAAGTCTTTTTTCTCTTTCAATTTCAATGCCCTGTCTTGCAAGCTCATAAAGACGCACACCGTCTTTTTTTATTGCAGAATACATGGGGGGAAGCTGATAAATCTCTCCCCTGAAATTGCCGAGAATATTTTCGACCTCTTCTTTTCTTATGTTTACTTCCTTTTCTGTAATTGTTTCACCCGTAATATCCAGAGTGTCGGTGGTTCTGCCTAAGATAAATCTTGCTCTGTATGCCTTGTCGTGATTGCTGATAAGCTCAATAAATCTTGTGGCGTGCTCCATAGCTACAACCATAACACCCGTTGCAATAGGGTCAAGAGTGCCCGTGTGACCGACTTTTTTAGTCTCAAATATTCTTCCGAGTCTTTTTGCTGCAATAAAGGAGGTCATATCCTCTCCCTTATCAAGAAAAACAAAGCCTGTCACACTATCACCCCTTAAACAATACTTTCAAGAATATAATCAATTACCTTTATCTTTGCCTTTTCTACTGTAGTTTTAAACTTACAGCCTGCTGCTCTGACGTGTCCGCCGCCGCCGAAGTGGGCGCAGATTGCCGAAGCATCGTAATTTTCATCGGTTCTTACGGATACACCTACGTCACCGTTATCTTCTTCCTTTACGGTAACACCGATGCTTACTCCTTCAATCTGTCTTGTGATAGGCTTTATAGCATCAAGAGCAGATTTATCCATACCGCACTCAGAAAGCATAGCATTGGTTACACTGATAACAGCTACCTTACCCTCTGAGAAAAACTCAAGGTTTTCGTAGCACATTTTTTCTAGTCTTATGCTGCCTACACTTTTTGTATCAAACATTTTTTCATTTATCTTACTGTGATTCGCACCGAGAGAAATAACCTCAGCTGCAATAAGATGAGTTCTTGCTGTGACGTTTGAATACTTGAAGCAGCCCGTATCCGTTGTCATACCCGTATAAATGCAGGAAGCAATACTGCTGTCTGCATTTACACCGAGTGCCTTTATTATAAGGTAAACAACCTCACAGGCTGACGCACTGTCAGCCTCACAATAGGTCTTTTCAGCAAAAAGCCTTGATGTTTCGTGATGGTCAATTGCGAGATTTACCCTGTTACCGTATTTTTCTTTTACGCTGTCACCCAGAAGTCTTTCATCGGCAACGTCTACACTGACAATGTATTCCTCTTCAAAAAAGTCATCTTCTGTATCCTCATAGAGATAGGCATATTTTGCTGGAATTTCATCGTTGTTTATAAGCCTTACTCTTTTGCCGAGCTTTCTTAAAGCTCTCATAAGAGCAAAACCGCTGCCTAAGGTATCACCGTCGGGATTTGCGTGAGTAAGAATAAGAATTTTATCTGCATTCTTAAGCTCACTGACAGCCTGTGAAAATTCGATTTTCATTTTTACTCTCCTTTGCTGTCCTCCAGCTTTCTGAACATCGTAAATGCCTGTTCAATGGAATCGTCAGCAACAAATTTAAGCTCAGGTGTCTTTCTCAGGTGAAGTCTTGAGCCTACCTCACGTCTTATATAACCCGTTGCAGCGGTAAGACCTTTTACAGCCTCCTTCGCTGATTCGATTCCCTTGATATCACTGACATAGACCTTGGCAAAGGAAGCGTCAGAGCTCACTTCAACACGGACAACCGTAAGCATTTTATCCATAACTCTCGGGTCCTTGAGCTCTCTTATGACAGCAATAACCTCTCGTTTGATATCCTCAGATACACGGTTTATTCTGAATCCTGCCATTATATTTCCTTTCCGAACCAAAGATTAATCTCTGTATTCTTCCATAATAAATGCTTCGAAAATGTCGCCTTCCTTGATATCGTTGAACTTTTCAAGACCGATACCGCATTCAAAGCCTGTCTGTACTTCCTTGACGTCATCCTTGAAACGGCGCAGTGATGAAATAGAGTCCTCAGTAATCACAATACCGTCACGGACAACACGGATCTGAGCATTTCTCTGTACCTTACCCTCAAGAACATAGCTACCTGCTATCTTACCTGCTGAGGAAAGGTTCATAACTGTTCTTACTTCTATCTTACCGAGAAGCACTTCACGGTACTTCGGTGCAAGCATACCCTTCATAGCTGCTTCAATTTCTTCGATACAGTCATAGATGATTCTGTACATTCTCATCTCAACCTTGTCACGCTCTGCAAGAGTCTGTGCATTTGAGTCGGGACGAACGTTGAAGCCTACGATAATAGCATTTGAAACTGTAGCAAGCTGAACGTCACTTTCGTTGACAGCACCGACACCGCCGTGAATTACGCAGACCTTAACCTCTTCGTTTGTGAGCTTTTCAAGATTCTGCTTGACAGCTTCAACGGAGCCCTGAACGTCAGCCTTGACGATGATATTAAGCTCCTTCATCTCGCCTTCCTTAAGTGAAGAGAAGAGATTGTCAAGAGTAACCTTCTGCTGTGCGCCCCACTCTGCCTGCTTTGCTTCGTGCTTCTTCTTTTCAACAAGCTCTCTTGCAAGCTTTTCGTCAGATGCAACGTCAAAAGCATCACCTGCATTGGGAGTTGTGTCAAGACCTGTAATCTCAACGGGAACAGAGGGACCTGCAAGCTTGATTCTCTGACCTCTTTCGTTGGACATAACTCTTACACGGCCTACTGACTGACCTGCAACAACGATATCACCTGCATTAAGAGTACCGTTCTGAACAAGAAGAGTTGCGATAGGACCACGGCCCTTATCAAGTCTTGCTTCAATAACAACACCCTTTGCTGCTCTGTTGGGGTTAGCCTTAAGCTCTGCCATTTCAGCAACAAGAAGAATTGATTCAAGAAGATTGTCAATACCCATCTGTGTCTTTGCAGAAACGGGTACGCAGATTGTCTCACCGCCCCACTCCTCGGGAACAAGGCTGTGCTCTGTAAGCTGCTGCTTGATTCTGTCGGGGTTAGCGCCCTCTTTATCCATCTTGTTGATAGCAACAATAATCTGCACGCCTGCTGCCTTGGCGTGGTTGATAGCTTCAATTGTCTGAGGCATAATACCGTCATCAGCGGCAACAACAAGAACTGCAATATCAGTTGCCATTGCGCCTCTTGCTCTCATTGAGGTGAAAGCTGCGTGACCGGGTGTGTCAAGGAAGGTAATCATCTGACCGTCAAGGTCAACTCTGTAAGCACCTATGTGCTGTGTGATACCGCCGGCTTCAGTTGCAGTAACTGATGCATTTCTGATAGCGTCAAGAATTGATGTCTTACCGTGGTCAACGTGACCCATAACGCAGACAACGGGATCTCTGGGAAGAAGATCGTCCTCTGAGTCTTCGTGGTCGTCAATAATTCTTTCTTCGATAGAAACAACAACTTCCTTTTCTACCTTTGCACCAAGCTCTGTTGCAACGATTTCTGCTGTATCAAAGTCGATAGTCTGATTAACTGTAGCCATAACGCCCAGCTTAAACATTTCCTTGATAACCTCAGCTGCTGTTCTTCTTAAAAGCTCAGCAAGATCACCTACGGTGATTTCCTCGGGAATCTTTACGGTAAGAGTTTTCTTTGCTCTTTCAGCAGCAATTCTCTTGAGTCTTTCTGCTTCGGTTTCTCTCTTACTTGAGCGTGTGCCCTGCTTTCTGTACTGCTGGCTCTTCTGCTTGAGCTTCTGCTTACCGGCGCCCATATCGTTATCACGTCTGCCGCCCTGAGAAGCCATTTCGTCATATTTTTCGTTATACTTTTCAAGATCAACGTTGCTGCTTCTTGTATCAACGTGTCTCTTTTCGCCCTTGGTTCTGGACTGGATAATCTTTTCCTTGTTTTCCTTCTTGGGCTGCTGTGCCTGAGGCTGAGGCTTCTTTTCTTCAGCCTTCTTCTCAGCCTTGGGTGCTTCCTTCTTTTCTTCAGGCTTTTTCTCAGCCTTGGGAGCTTCTTTCTTAGGCTCAGCCTTCTTTTCTGCCTTAGCTTCCTTCTTAGGCTCAGCCTTGACCTCAGCCTTTGCCTCTTCTTTTACTTCCTTCTTAGCTTCTTCCTTTGCAGCTCTCTGAGCTTCACCTGCTGCAAAATATGCATCAAAAGAGGCTACCTCATTTTCCTGAGTGATTTTTTCAAAAATATAATCAAGCTCCTTATCCTCAAGAGCTGTCATATGCTTTCTCGGTTCATCGGTGAATTTTTCAAGAATTTCAAGAACCTTTTTACTGTTCATACCGAAGTCCTTTGCGACCTCATGAACTCTGTACTTTTCTCTTGGCATTAGTATCATTCCTTTCTGTCGGTACTGATCTCAATGTTTCAGCATCAGATTCTTTCTTCCTGTGATGCTGATATCTTATCCTGTGCTGACCTTGCAAAGCCTTCGTCGTCAAGGGACATAACTGCCGCCTTTGAGCCTACAGCAGATGAAAGCTCAGCCGTTGTGTATGAAGTTAACTGAACAGGTATGTTTTTTCCGTCATAGCTGCAGGCATGGCTTATTTCCTTCTGAAGCCTCGGTGAAGCCTCACAGGAGAGAATCACAAGCTTTGCCTTATTCTTTACAACAGAGGAGATAACTGCATCATGTCCGAGACTGATTTTACCGCATCTCCTTGCCATACCTAAGAGAGAGAGAAATTTATCATTCACTTTTTTCCATCTCCCGCTTCATGTTTTCCGTTATTTCATCGGGTATCTGACAGCTCAGAGCCTTCTGGAAGCGCTTAGCCTTTACTGCCTTTTCGAAGCAGACTGTATTTCTGCACACATATGCGCCTCTGCCTGCCTTCTTACCCACAAGGTCAAGACTTATTTCATAGCTTTCCTCGTCTTCACCCTTGATTCTGGTTTTAACAACCCTTACAAGCTCCTTCTGGGGAAACATTTCGCCGCAACCGAGACATTTTCTCATGGGCATCTTCTTATTCATTCTTACTCCCCCTTCAAAGCTTTTATTCACTTACTGCACTCAGAGGCTTTATATCAATCTTCCAGCCTGTGAGCTTAGCGGCAAGTCTTACGTTCTGTCCCTTATTGCCGATAGCAAGTGAAAGCTGACTGTCGGGAACGATAACTCTGCAGCTCTTTGCGTTTTCGTCAAGCACCTCAACAGAAATTGCTTCTGCAGGAGCAAGTGAAGCTGAAATATACTTTTCAGGCTCTTCACTGTAGCGGACAATATCAATCTTTTCACCGCAGAGAATTTCAACGATGTTGCTTACTCTCTGACCTCTGGGACCGATACATGCGCCTACTGCGTCAACATTTTCGTCATGGCTGTTTACGGCAATCTTTGTTCTTGAGCCTGCTTCTCTTGATACGGAAATAATCTCAACAACGCCGTCATAAATTTCGGGAACCTCTGTTTCAAAGAGTCTCTTTACAAGACCGGGATGCTTTCTTGAAATGTTAGCATAGCTTGTGCCGTTTTCTTCCTTGATTGAAGCAACGTAAACCTTGATAAGCTGACCGGGTTCAAGAACCTCACCGGGAATCTGGTCTGCCTTGGGAAGAATTGCATTAGCTCTGCCGATTTCGATTGAAGCATCGCCTGTGTCGGGATATACAAGGTTGACCTTAGCGGTAACAACCTCCTGATGTCTGTTCTGGAATTCCTTTGCTGCAAGCTCTCTTTCAGCCTCTCTGATACCCTGACGGATAACGCTCTTTGCTGTCTGAGCAACGATTCTGCCGAACTTCTTGGGTTCAAGTGTGATTTCAACAAAGGAGCCTACCTGTGCGTTTGCATCGTAGTTTCTTGCTTCTTCGAGTGTCATCTCTGCAAGAGGCTCTTCAACCTCTTCAACAACGGCAATTCTTACAAAAACATTCATTGTTTTCTTTTCGGGATCAATGTCACAAACAACATTGTCTCTGTTGCCGTAGCTGTTTCTTGTTGCGGAAATAATGGCGGCTTTGATTTTTTCAAACATATAATCCGCAGGAATACCTTTTTCACTTTCCAGGAGCTGTACCGCCTCAAAAAATTCTTTGTTCATTTTTTTCTTTTCATCCTTTCGATATATAAACTGCAATTAATTACATTTCAAAGTCATCGGCTTTTATCCACGATGCTTCCTTCTTTGTGAAGGTAAGTGCACTTTCGTCATTCATTCTGACTGTTATATTACCGTCTTCCCAGCTTTCAAGAATTCCTGCGAACTCTCTCTTTCCGTCAACGGGTCTTATCATTTTTACTTTTACTTTTTCACCGATATATGCGGTAAAATGTTCATCTCTGACAAGGTCCCTTTCAACTCCCGGTGAGCTTACCTCAAGGAAGTATGCCTGCTCAATAGGATCACTTTCGTCAAGGGGCTTATCAATTGCGTGACTGAGATTGACACAGTCGTCGATACCTACACCGCCGTCTTTGTCGATGAAAATACGAAGATACCATGATGCGCCTTCTTTAAGAAAACGGACATCCCATATTCGGAGTCCGAGCTCCTCGGCGTAAGGCTCAACGATTTCCCATACAGCAGTAACGGTATTCTTTCCCTTTGCCATAAAATCACTCCTTAAAAAATATTCAATTGTAAATTCCGCATTTTTGCAATAAAGAAGAGCGGACTTCTTGAAGCCCACTCTGAGTTTACATTACGGATTGTATGTATAATACCATATAATACGAGTAAAATCAAGGGTTTTACTGTAATTTATTGAAAAAACGTCCTCAGAATATTACCGTATATTACCTTACCATTATTTACTTGTAAGAAAAGACGTATTTTTATGTTAAAATGCTCTTCGGGGTGACGGACTTTCCGGGGACAGAACGGGCTTATGCCCGAATCAGAAGAAAGGACGGCACCTGAGATGCTGATTTCAGGTGTCAGATTGATTTTACTATGAAAAGATTTATAAAGGCAGCCTTATTCCTGTTTATTTTATATCTGTGCATAAATAATACCACTGTAACAGGCAGCGCAGCTACCGCCGCATCAAAAGCAGGAAAGGTCGCTACAGCAAGCACTGCTCTGAATCTCAGAAGCAGTGCATCACTTAAAGGCTCCGTTGTCACAACGGCTAAAAAGGGCTCTTACCTTACTCTTCTCGAAAAAAGCGGAAATTGGTGGAAGGTAGAGTACGGCAAAGGCAAAACCGCATATGCACACGGTGATTACATTAAAGCTGTTTCCTCAAAGGTAATGTATGTAGCCACATCTGAAGGAAAGCTTAATGTACGCTCAAAAGCGAATATATCCTCCGATATAAAAACAACACTTTCAAAAAACACAGTTGTTCTTCAGCTCTCCTCCTCTTCAGGCTGGAGCAGAATACTTTATAACGGAAATAAAACCGGTTATGTTAGCTCAAAGTATCTGTCTGAAACGAAAGCTACAGACACATATAAAAAAATTGCTTTATCCGTAAAATCTTACAAGCAGACCGACAGCAGATGGTCCTCAGTAAAAATAGGCACTCAGGGTGATACAATCGGCTCAAGCGGCTGTACTACAACAGCTCTTGCAATGGCCGAAAGCTTTCATCTGAATAAAGCCGTAACTCCCGCCGATATGGCAAAAAAGCTCTCTTATTCCTCATCAGGTGTTCTTTACTGGCCTTCTGATTATTCTACGGAGCTTATTTCCTCCTCTGATTATCTGAGCAGAATTTATTCGGTATTAAGCTCAGGAAAGCCGGTTATTGTAGGAATGAAAAAATCAAACGGCTCTCAGCACTGGGTAGTTGTTACGGGACACAAAAAAAGCACCTCTTCACTTTCGGCAGGGAACTTTACCATCAACGATCCCGGCTCAGGTACAAGAACACTTTTAAGTGAATTTGCCGCTGTTTATCCCATACCCTATAAAATAGCATACAGAAAATAACCGCTCTTGATATTCTCCTTTATATATTGTATAATGGTTTCAGCAAAATATAAGGAGATGTCAGTATGAAAAAGCATCCTGTTATAAAATCAGTTCTTATCACTATCGCAGTAATAATTATTCTTGCCGCAGCCGTTTTTGTACCGTCGGGAATTTCAGACACGGTAAGTAACTCTCTGTCTGTATCCGCACATTTATCTTCAGCACCTCTTATGATTGCACACCGAGGTTTTTCCTCAATTTATCCCCAGAACACACTCCCCGCATTTGAGGGCGCTGTTGAGGCAGGCTTTGACGGCTATGAGTTCGATATCCACACTACAAAGGACGGTAAGTGGGTAGTAATTCACGATGATACCGTTGATGATATGACCGACGGTACGGGCGACGTCGAAGACTTTACTCTTGAAGAAATCCGTAAGCTGAAAATCGATAACGGAAACGGCATTGAAAATTATGATAGTCTTATTGTTCCCACTCTTGAAGAGACTCTCATATATGCCGAAAAGAATGATATTATACCTGTAATTGAAATCAAAAAATGTGACGTGAAGTATCTTCCCGACCTGAAAGCGATTCTTGACGAAAAGGGGCTTTCGGAAAAGACAGTTATTATCTCCTTCACAGAAGAATATCTTGAAGAGTACAGACGCCTTGACAAAGAAATTGATATAATGCTTCTTGCAGGCACACCCACAAAAGAGGATGTTGACTGGTGCATTACCTATAATGCAGGTCTGAATTTCGGCTTTTATAATTTTTATAAATGCCACTCTGCCGTAAAATATGCAAGAGAAAACGGCATCAGACTCGCTTCCTGGACTGTTGACAATGTTGTTTTCAAGGATGTTATGGCGCTTTTCGGTGCAGAGATTATTACTACCAATAAAATTGTACCCTGAGGTATAAGGTAAAAGCAAAGAGAGATAATATATCTGTATTTTTTAAAAAATTCATTTACCCCCTTTACTTTTTGAAAAGGCTGTGGTATAATTCTCAAGCATTATGCCGATTTCTCGGTCTGCGGGTAACAATTCACCTTGCCGCACACTGGGGGTCAGGCGAATGAAATATTTTTATGAGGTGAAATATCATGATGACAAAAGAACAGAAAACCGCAATTATCAAAGAGTATGCTGCTCACGAAGGTGACACAGGTTCACCCGAAGTACAGATTGCACTTCTTACCTACAGAATTAACAGTCTTACTGAGCATCTCAAGGTTAACAAGAAGGACCATCACTCACGCAGAGGTCTTCTTATGATGGTTGGTCAGAGAAGAAACCTTCTCGCATACCTTCAGAAGAACGATATCGAAAGATACCGTAGCATCATCGCAAGACTTGGTATCCGTAAGTAATTGCATCCGTTTGGCAGACATGACTTTATATCGTGTCTGCCATTTTTCAAGTCAGTAATGCGGGACAGATATTACTGGGTTAGCACTAAATTGAGTTTTAACACTGTTAAGGCTGAATTTATTGCTAAACCGCTGTCTCGTATTAAATATAAAAAATAAAATTAAGCGAGGTAGAAAAAATGTTTCCTGAATTCAGAAAATTTGAAACAACTCTTGCAGGCAGACCTCTCGTTGTAGAAACAGGTAAAATGGCAGGTCTTGCAGGCGGCTCATGTCTTATCAGATATGGTGAAACAGAAGTTCTTTGTACTGCAACAATGGCAGCAAAGCCCAGAGAAGGCGTTGACTTCTTCCCCCTTTCAGTTGACTTTGAAGAAAAGCTCTACTCAGTAGGCCGTATCCCCGGCTCTTTCCAGAGAAGAGAAGGTAAGGCAAGTGAAAAGGCAACTCTTTCTTCAAGAGTTATCGACAGACCTATCCGTCCTCTTTTCCCCAAGGATATGAGAAACGATGTAGGTGTTGTTGCTACAGTTATGTCAGTTGACCAGGATTGCCTTCCCGAAATCACTGCTATGATCGGTGTTTCCGTTGCAATCTCTATTTCAGAAATCCCCTGGGACGGCCCCATCAGCGGTGTATCAGTAGGTCTTGTTGACGGCAAGTCCGTTATCAACCCCACTGAAGCTGAAAGAGCTAAGAGTGAAATGGCTGTTACCGTTGCTTCTACAGCAGATCTTGTTGCTATGATTGAAGCAGGCGCTAACGAGGTTGACAACGAAACAATGTTCGACGGTATCATGTACGCTCACAAGGTTAACCAGGAAATCGTTGAATTCATCAAGGGCATCCAGAAGGAAATCGGCAAGGAAAAGGTTCCCTTCGAATCACAGGATCCCGCACCCGAAATGTTCGAGGCTATCAAGGAATTTGCAATCGACGATGTTAAGTTTGCTCTTGACACAGACGATAAGAGAATCCGTGACGAAAGACTCAAGCCCGTATACGAAAAGGTACACGAGAGATTTGACGAAGAATATGCAGATACAATCGAAAAGATTGACGAATGTCTCTACAAGCTCCAGAAGTTTGTTGTAAGACGTTGGCTCCTTGACGAAGGCAAGCGTGTTGACGGCAGAGGCATCAACGATATGCGTCCTCTCGATGCT
>JAZRQQ010000096.1:0-1834 GCA_045649935.1 Acutalibacteraceae bacterium
TTCTTTCTTCTTGGTGAATTAGTTGAGATGGGTGAAACTGAGAAACTATTCTCACAACCTACAGATAAACGTACAGAAGACTACATTACAGGAAGGTTTGGATGATATGAGAAGCAGATTTGATGAACAGCTTATATTGCTGAATAAAAAAATGACACAAATGGGTGCTCTCTGTGAGGAACTCATTGCTTTTGTTGCAAAAGCTCTTTTGAACGGAGATATTGAAGGCGCAAGGGAAGTAAAGTCACGCGGACAAGAAATTGACCACATGGAAAGAGAAATCGAAGCTATTTGTTTAAGACTTCTGCTTCAGCAACAACCTGTTGCAAAAGACCTTCGTGTTGTTTCGGCGGCTCTTAAAATGATAACCGATATGGAAAGAATCGGAGACCAGGCAGAAGATATTGCAGATATAATTCCTGTTCTTAACGGCAGAACAGGTGCTGAATTTGATGATTTAAAGCTTATGGCTGAAGCAACATGCAAAATGGTAACAGACAGCATTGATGCTTATGTTAAACAAGATATAATCTTGGCAAAATCCGTTTTAAGTTATGATGATATAGTTGATAATGCATTCAAAAGGATGAAATCAACATTGATTAAAACTATTTCCAAAAACCACACCGACGGCGAATATGCCATAGACCTTCTTATGATAGCAAAATATTTTGAACGTATCGGAGATCACGCAACAAATATTGCTGAGTGGGTAGAATTTTCCGTAACAGGTGTTCACAAAGGAGAATAAAAATGATTTACTGTGTTGACGACGACAATACCATCCGAGAAATCGAGGTTTATACATTGGAGCAAACGGGCTTTAGTGCCCGTGGCTTTGCTGACGGTGTTTCTATGCTCGAAGCTCTTAAAACGGAAATTCCCGAACTTATCATTCTTGACATAATGATGCCCGGACTTGACGGTATGGCAGTGCTTAAAAAACTTCGTTCAGAGCCTTTATATAAAGATATTCCTGTTATTATGGCTACTGCTAAAGGAACGGAGATGGACAAAATAGGCGGATTGAATATGGGTGCAGATGACTATCTTGTAAAGCCTTTCGGCGTTATGGAGATGGTTGCCCGTGTCAATGCGGTTCTCCGCCGTACTGCGAAGCAGAACTCTTCCGATGATATTACTGTCGGATTAATCACTCTTAAAGAAAAAGAACACAAGGTTTTTGTTGAAGGTAAAAAGACGGAGCTGACACATAAAGAGTTTGATATGCTGAACTTATTTATGAAAAATCCCGGTGTAGTTTTTTCAAGAGACAACCTTATGAGTGAAATATGGGGCATGGACTACATAGGTGAAACCCGTACTGTTGATATGCATATTAAAACTCTCCGTCAGAAGCTTGGCAGTGCAGGCACTCAGATAAAAACCGTAATCGGTGTCGGCTACAGATTGGAGGATGAGGCATGACTAAAAAAATATTCCGCTCCATTTTTACAGTAGCTATAGTTGTGCTTCTTGCAAGTATAGGAATTGCAACAAGCTTTCTCTATAACTATTTCAATGATTCTCAACAAAGCCAGTTAAAGGCAGAGCTTTTGCTTGTTGCAGATACAGTCAATGAGGTTGGTGTTGAATATTTTGATAATTTTGACTCCACGGTATTTCGTTTTACTATTGTTGATGCTGACGGCACCGTACTTTATGATACACAGGTAAAAGCAAATGAAATGGAAAATCACGCCGGAAGAGAAGAAATCATTGAGGCTTTTGAAACAGGTGAAGGCAGCTCTGCAAGAAATTCTGAAACTCTGACTGAAAAAACATTTTATGAAGCTGTTTTACTTGAAAACGGCGATGTTCTTCGCATTACAGT
>JAZRQQ010000097.1:0-2197 GCA_045649935.1 Acutalibacteraceae bacterium
GGCCTGCGTCCACCAAATTGTCAGAGTCATCCAAAATGCCAAACGCTACACCCCACCCGCAGGACAACCCGTCTACCTCACGCACATGGCAAGGACAATGCACGGCACACAGGCAGAACTGGACGCATCGCTCCCCCAACCTCTCAAAGCCGCCTACGACGGACTGGAAGTCGTGTTCAAGTCGCCTATGACCTAAAAAAAACTCCGAACCCACTGCAAAAATGTAAAGAAAAAAGAAGCGAAATATGGGCTGTATATGGGAAAAAGTGTGTACCTTTGCAGCGTTTTTAAAGGAAATAGATTGTTTAATAGTTTAAAAGTTAAAGAAAATGAAGAAGTTAGCTTTTGTTTTTGCTGCCGTAGTTGCAGTATCTTTCGCTTCTTGCGGTAACAAGACTGCAGAAAACGCCGAAACCGCAGACAGCACCGTTGAGGCTGAAATCGTTGAAGAGGTAGTAGAGGATTCTTGCTGTGCAAAGGATTCTGCCTGCTGTGCCGAAAAGGCTGGAGCTCCCTGCGCTGAATAATCAGCAGCATTAGCAACAAAAAATAAAAAAAGATGGGTCATCCAATGATCCATCTTTTTCTTTTTGTATGACGAGCATTTCATTCTAAAAAAAGATGCGCCCCATAATGTATGGAACGCATCTTTATTGGTTTTATATGTCGCTTATTGATTAAGCTTCTGTTGCCTCAGCGGGAGTTTCTTCTACTGCGGGAGCACCTTCTTCAATAACGGTGAAGGCAATCTGTGCAGAAACTTCCTTGTGTACCTTAACGGTAGCTACGTATTCGCCAACGGTCTTTACATCCTTAACCTGGATGAGCTTGCGGTCGATATCGAAACCGAGCTTCTGCAACTCATCAGCAATCTGCAAGCTGTTTACGCTTCCGTAGATGTTTCCAGAGGTGCTAACCTTGGTTGCGATGGTCAAAGATACAGCGTTCAGCTTTTCAGCCAGAGCCTCAGCGTCTGCCTTGATCTTAGCCAACTTTACAGCCTTCTGCTTGAGGATTTCAGCGAGTTCCTTCTTGGCGCTCTCTGATGCGATAACAGCCTTTCCGTAAGGAATCAGATAGTTACGGCCATAACCAGACTTTACGTTTACAATGTCATTCTTGTAACCCAAGCCAATAATGTCTTCTTTCAGTATAATTTCCATAATCTATGTCCTCCTTAAGTTTTTACTTCATCAAATCAGTTACGAAGAGCAGCAAAGCCAAGTGACGGGCACGCTTAACTGCCTGAGCCACACGACGCTGATACTTCAGTGATGTACCGGTGATACGACGGGGAAGAATCTTTCCCTGCTCATTCAAAAACTTCTTCAAGAATTCGGGATCCTTGTAGTCGATGTACTTGATACCGCTCTTCTTGAAACGGCAATACTTTTTCTTCTTGGTGTCGATTGCAGGAGCAGTCAGATAACGAATTTCAGATGATTGCTGTGCCATGATTAAGCCTCCTTGTTAGATTTGTTGTTTCTGCGCTTTTCAGCATACTCTGCTGCATACTTCTCCATCTTTACGGTCAAGAAGCGCAGCACCTTCTCGTCACGACGGTAAGCTACCTCAAGTTTCTTGAGTACTTCGGGAGCAGCCTTGAACTCAATCAGTTCATAGAAGCCGGTATTCTTCTTCTCGATAGAATAGGCAAGCTTCTTCAAGCCCCAGTTCTCCTCATTGATAATCTCTGCACCATACTTGGTGAGAACACCTTTGATTTTGTTTACCGCTTCCTTCATCTGTTCATCAGACAAAACGGGAGTCAAAATGAAAACGGTTTCGTATTGATTCATAATACGTTAAATTGATTAATTAATTAGGTTTTGTGCAAAATGCGGTGCAAAGGTACTACTTTTTCCTCATTCCCAC
The DNA here is from genome assembly GCA_045649935.1 of Acutalibacteraceae bacterium. Classification (GTDB taxonomy): domain Bacteria; phylum Bacillota; class Clostridia; order Oscillospirales; family Acutalibacteraceae; genus UBA6857. The sequence continues at coordinate 1,876 of JAZRQQ010000097.1, forward strand.
AATGTTTTGTATGATTTTTTTCTTCGGTGCATGGATTCGGAGTGTCTGATATCCATGCATTTTGCACAGCCGAACTTGCCATTGGAATAGCTGGACAAAATCACTTCCCTCCCGAGGAAAATATTTTCCCCTCCCGAGGAAAAAACAGAAAGGGTGCATTTTGCCTTTGGGCTGTCGGCTGAGGGTAAAATATAAAAAACAGGACGCTTACGTCATTTTTTCAGAAAAAGATTTCGCCATCTCACAAAAAATGTGTTAATTTGCGCTGAATAATGCTAAAGAAGTAATAATAAAAATCATAAACATAATGAAAAAGTATTTA
>JAZRQQ010000098.1:0-20451 GCA_045649935.1 Acutalibacteraceae bacterium
TTTTCTGCAACCGCAATTATGTCCTCGGCTAAAACAGACTATGTCCCTGACTACGACAGTGAAACACCGCTAGTCTTTATTCACGGTATGGGACAGAATGAAACCTATCTTCTTGATGAAAACGGTGAACGTAAGCTTAACAGCAAAGGAGAGGTTATGACCGGCTGGCCTCTTCAGATTGACCTTGCAGCTCTTATCCGTAATGCTCTGCCCGGTCTTCTTGCCTCTATTATAACAAGAAGAGATGTCGGCTTTTCAGAAGGTCTTGAAAAAGGCGGATATGCTGCCCTTTCCAATATTGAAAAAGACAGCGAGGGTAACTATCTCACCCCCGTTGAGGTTCCCTGCTTCCCCTATTCATTTGCTCAGATGACTGAAGCAGAAAAAGAGCAGTGCTATACACATATTCCCATTATGGAGCTTACCGACCTTATCGGTGAGGATATGGTTTACTATTTCGGATACGATACCTTCGGAAGTGTTTCCGACACCGCAGACAAGCTTCATCAGTATATCAACGATATCGTTCTTCCTCAGACAGGTGCAGATAAAGTTACTATCTGTCCCATCAGCCTCGGCGGTACCGTTGCAGTTCAGTATCTTGAAAGATATCCGCAGGACTACAGCCTGCTCAAAAGAGTTCTTTTCTTTGTTCCCGCAATTGACGGTTCAGACATTATCGGCGACATTCTCACCTACAATCTGAGCATCTTACACGACGACGAAGCTCTTTATGAAAGCTTTATGGTAAAGCTTCTCGGTGACAGCTTCGGTGCTCACCTTATCAATATTGCTCTTCGCCTTCTCCCCTCTGACGTTCTTAAAAGCGGTCTTGAAGGTCTTGTAACCGGCGTTGTGAATGTTGCTATCCGTTCCTGCACACAGATGTGGGCTCTCTGCCCCGACGAATATTATCCAACTGCAAAAGAGCTCTGGCTTTCAGACGATACTTATTCATCAATCAGAGCTGAGGTCGATTCATATATGAAGGCACGGGCAGATATTGAAGAAAACCTTAATAAGCTTCAGGCAGAGGGTGCAGAAATATTTAACCTTGTTGCCTACGGCTCTGAGCTTTTCCCCATATGTAAGGATTATAAAACCACCAATGCTGACGGTATTATTGATGCAGATTCAACCTCCTTCGGCGCAACCTTTGCCGACCTTGGCACCACCTTCCCTGAAGACTACAAGCCCGTCGGAACATATTGCACAGAGCACAATCATATTTCACCTGACAGAACTGTTGACCCGTCAACCTGTCTCTTCCCCTGCACAACCTGGTTTATCAAGGGTCAGGCACACGAGAGACTTGCAAGCAACGATGCAGCAATCAATCTCTCTATCCAGCTTCTCTGTGACGACAATATGAAAAACGTTTACTCAAATCCTGATGCCTATCCCCAGTATAACGGTTACAGACTTACAAATGACTATAAGCTTAACCGTAATCAGTGGCAGGAAGCCGACAAGTCGCGGCTTTCTGACGAACAGATTAAAGCTGTAAACGATGCAATTGCAAAGGCTGATGCTCTTCTCACTGAAACCGTAGTTGATACAGAGGCATGGGCAAATGCTGAAGCTGAATTCAACAGCTCCCTTATCAGCGCAGGCTTACTTGAAGACACAACACCGTCCAGGCTTGAAAATGCTTTCACTGCAATTGCAAAAACTACCAACAGATATGTAAATGCTTTCTATTCAAAAATAGGCAAATAAAAACAGATAAATAATGACCTCCTTGTATTTGGTAATACCATTTTACAAGGAGGTCTGTGTTTTGTCGAATGTGTGGATTGCAATCTTGCTTATTAAGAAAAATATGTATCTAATATTAATTCAATTTCATTGAAGTGTGGATATATTTCTTCTAACGATTCGTATTTTATCAACAAATAAAATAATTCTTCCATCCAAGGGTTGCTATTAAACATTTCGCTAATAAACTCTTCGTTAAAAGTTTCGGGGTATAGATGTTGCCATATTGCTAATCTTCCCAAAAAATGAGCAACAGTGTACATTTGACTGTCAGGATCTTCAATTGTATTCATTTGCGTTATCAAATAATCAATTTGAAATGGTAATTCAATATTTATAAGATTATCCAAATGAACGCTGTTTTTAAAATCTTCGAGAGCGTATTTTCTTAAAAAATAATGACCTATTGCCCTAGCATGAAATTCTGTCCAGTATAAAAATATCCTATGAGGATTATAATGATAAAGTTCATCATAAGATTCTGCTTGGATGATATTAAAATATAATTTGAAATCATTGACATGAACAGCCTCGTGTATTAATGTGCCAATCCAGTCAACATTATTCTTTGAAATTGATTCAAGGATATATTGTTTGTTAAGTAAGATTGTAAAAACTCCGTCAATATTTGAAGGTTGAACTGTAAGACCATGATATTTATCAAGAGTGTTGATATTTATTTCTCCTTTTTCTACAAGGTCTTTTCTTAAATTAAGATATGATTCTTGCATGTTTTCAGAAATAATTATTTGTCCATCAAAAAAATCAACATTACAGGTAGAGGCATAATCACTCAAAAGTTTTTCCATAATATTTACAAACTCATTATTATTGTTAGACATACTTTCACTTCCTTACCCCTATCATTATATCATATATCTTCGTGTAATCTCAATACCTCTATAAAGCAAAAAAACCAAGGCTATTTCTAACCTTGGTTCTTTCTGTTTTGTCAGATGTCCACTCTCACGGCGAAACCGCCTGTGAAGAAGTAGTAGGTGTTCGTCTGACTTTTATTTGGTGGAGACGGCGGTAATCGAAACCGCGTCCGAAAATCCATTCACACAACTTTCTCCGGGTGCAGTCAGTCTTTTAAAATTCCCTCAGAAGCACGCCGTCTGACAGGCTTGCCTCCTCAGTATTCTCTGATGCATGACGGCATACGAGAATGCTCTGCCGTCCACGTTCACTGCTGATCGACGCCTTAAGCTAAGCCGCAGTACTCAAAGCTCAGACGGGCCGCAATTAGGCAGCCTTTAAAACTGTATTATTGTCGTTTATTATTTAAAGTTGTGACTTTTAAAGTGGTGCCACTCCACTACCCGCTTATCATGCTTCAGAATCCCCGTCGAAATCCTTTCGTCCCCATATAGTGTAACTTGCGTTACAATGAAGCTCACGCTATGCGTTAATGAAGTATAACTCCGTTATAATGAAGCGTTTGCTTTGCAAACAATATTATATGTAAAATTTTTAAAAATGCAACAGGTAATTTTTATCTGTCCTTGAAGGCTCTTTCCATATCTCTTTTTGCATCCTTCTGTGCGGCTACCTCACGTTTATCGTAAAGCTTTTTACCCTTGCACAGACCTATTTCAAGCTTAGCTCTGCCCTTAAGAAAATATACAGATAAGGGTATAAGCGTAAGCCCCTGCTGCTTTGTAACTCCGTAAAGACGGTTGATTTCTCTCTTGTGCATAAGAAGTCTTTTGACACGCATAGGATCACGGTTAAAGATATTTCCCTGCTCGTAAGGACTTATGTGCATTCCGTTGGCAAAAATTTCACCGCCGTCAATACTGCACCAGCTGTCTTTAAGGTTTACTCTGCCCTTACGGATAGATTTTACCTCCGTACCGAAAAGCTCAATTCCTGCCTCGTATGTCTCAAGAACAAAGTAGTCGTGCCTTGCCTTCTTGTTCTGAGCAACTATCTGTTTTTCTTCTTCTGATGTCACTGCCATAGCAAGACACTCCTTTCTTTGAATTGATTATACAGCTTACAGCATTCTTCTTCCCTCAAGGGCTCTGGTCAGAGTAACCTCATCGGCATACTCCAGATCTGCACCGACGGGAACACCGTAAGCAAGTCGGGAAACAGTCACGCCCATAGGCTTCAGAAGCCTTGAAATATACATAGCTGTCGCCTCACCCTCAACAGTAGGATTGGTCGCCATAATGACCTCCTTGATTTTACCGTCAGAAAATCTTGCAATAAGCTCCTTGACAGTTATATCCTCAGGTCCTACTCCGTTCATAGGTGAGATAACACCGTGAAGAACGTGATATGTACCCTCATATTCGTGTGTACGCTCAAAAGCCATAACATCTCTCGGATCTTCTACAACACAGACTATACTTTCATCTCTGTTACTGCTTTTGCAGATAGGACAAAGCTCGTCTTCGGCAAGATTACAGCATCTTGAACATTTTGTAATTTTCTCATGAGCGTTGAGTATAGCAGCAGAAAAGGCTTCTGCCTCTTCTTTTTTAAGACCGAGCACATAAAAAGCCATTCTCTGTGCCGTCTTATGTCCGATACCGGGCATACGCTCAAACTGTTCGATAAGCCTTGCAAGAGAGGCTACGTTATATACTGCCATCAGAAGGGAAGATTAAGTCCGCCCTTGGCAGCATTCATAGCCTGCTCCATAGCGTCGTCAGCCTTTCTCATTGCCTCGTTTGTTGCAGCAATAATAAGATCAGAGAGCATTTCGATATCTTCGGGATCAACAACATCAGGCTGCATCTTGATTTCCTTTACCTCGTGAGCACCTGAAACTGTAACCTCAACTGCTCCGCCGCCTGCTGATGCAGTGAATTCGCTTGCTTCAATCTCAGCCTGCTTCTGCTCGAGCTGCTGCTGCATCTCCTGAATTTTCTTCATCATATTCATCTGGCCGCCGCCTGCGCCACCGGGAATTCTTGCTTTCATTTTTATGTCTCCTTTATAATAATATTATCTTTTTGATTATAAAATAATCAACTGTTTACATATATTACATCAACGCACATCAACATTGATGCCCTCATCTCTTATTTTTGAAATAAGGTCTTCAAGAGGGTCCTTCTTCGGCATTGCCCTTTCGGGTACAGATGCCGTCTGGGCGTTATAAAGACCCAGTCTGTAGGCTCTGCCCATAACACGCTTGATTGCCGTTTTTACATCTCTTGCGTTGGTGCCCGTTTTGATGAAGGCACTGAGAGTAGGATTGTCACTCTTGATAAGAACAAAATCACCCTGAATAACAGCTGATGAGCCGTTAAGAACACCCCATAAGGGCATATTGATTGAAGTAAGCTCAGACATAACCTCGGCCCAGGGAATAGTCTCCTCTGCTGCCGGCATATCCTCTTCATAAGGCGGAGGAGCTGCTTCACTTTCCTCTGCCGGCTCCGCTTTTTCTTCTTTTACAGAAGGCGCTGTCTCTTCAGCTGCAGGTGCCTTGACAGGCTCAGCACTGACGGTGATACTGCCGCCTCTGAGTGCAGCCTCAAGCTCGGCAACACGTCTGAGAAGTGCTTCATTATCTGAAGAAACCGAAGGTGTGGAAAGCTTTATAAAGGTCATTTCCATTTCTATTCTGCGGCTTACACCTTTCTTGATGTTAGCCATACATTCCTGTAAAAGTGAAATGGAATAAAGTATATTTTCAAGGGTAAATCTGCCGCTCTGAGTCTTGTACTGTTCAAGCTCTTCGTTGGTGCAGACAAGAAGATTTTCAGCACTTCTTACGGTTTTGACAATCATAAGATTTCTGAAATGATTTATCATATCTGAGCAGAGTCTTTCCATATCACAGGACTTCCCGTGAAGGTCACTGATAATTTCAAGAGCCTTTGCGGAATCCTTATCACTTACCGAAGAAGCAAGAGTGAAAAGATGCTCTTTGCCTGTCATACCCGCAACAGAGCATACAAGCTCTGCATCAACATTCTTTCCGTGACCTATACACTGGTCAAGAAGAGAAAGTGCGTCTCTCATACCGCCGTCAGCAATTCTTGCAATAAGTGAAAGTGCCTCGTCGGTTACGGTAAAGCCCTCTTCCTGTGCGATATATTTCATTCTCTGCGCCATAGCTTCGGGAGAAACACGTCTGAAATCAAATCTCTGACAACGGGAAAGAATGGTAACGGGAAGCTTGTGTACCTCCGTTGTGGCAAGAATGAATTTAACGTGTGCGGGAGGCTCTTCAAGAGTTTTCAGAAGAGCATTGAATGCTCCGATTGAGAGCATATGAACCTCGTCAATGATATAGACACGGTACTTACAGGATGCGGGAGTGAAATTAATCTCCTCACGGATATCACGGATATTGTCAACACCGTTATTACTTGCAGCGTCGATTTCAGCAATATCAAGAATTGCACCCGATTCTATTCCCTTGCAGACCTCACATTCATTACACGGATTACCGTTTACGGGATTCAGACAGTTCACTGCCTTGGAAAGAATCTTTGCACAGGTGGTTTTGCCTGTACCTCTTGAGCCGGTGAAAAGATAGGCATGAGAAAGCTTACCCGTTTCAATTTCTTTTGAAAGGGTGGATGTGATATGCTCCTGACCTACAACATCAGAAAAAACCTTAGGTCTGTATTTTCTGTATAATACCTGATACATTCTTTTCGCCTCCTATAAAAAAAGATACTTTCCCTTGGTCATACAGCAGCAGGCTGACCTGTGTCGCACAGACGAATTGCTTAATGCTGCTCGGTTCCCCGCCTGACATGGTTCACAGTGTACTGTCGCACAGAACCCACTGCCGCATGACCAAAATAAAGTATCTTCGGGGCCTTCCCCGTGTATATACGTGTATAGCCTAATTATTATAATATAAAGGAAGAAGAAAATCAAGTGTTTTTCATAATATTTTTTCTTATCTCCTTCAGATGCTCTGCCATATAAAATATATTCAAAACGATATAATCTGCCGGTATATCACAGATTTTAAACACAGGATTAATTTTATTGTCTGACGGCAATAATTAATTATTATTATTTTCTATAGACAACCGCCCTGAAATATGGTATAATTATTTTTAGTCTTTTTAACAGATTTTATTATGCGAGATATATATATGAAATTAGCCAATAAAGTCGAAAGAGCCGTTGCCGGTACAGTCCTTGACAGACTTCTTAAATATGTTGACAAGGACCCCCAGGGAAATATTTTAAAGCTTATCAATATTTCCGAAAAGCTTTTAGGCGGCACCTTCCCCAAGCATTATATCGACAGCTTTAAGAAAGCCGTAATCGAGGGTAACAATGTTTATTACGATTTAGGTATGAACATTCTTAAGGATATCGACAGAGATGTTCTTAAAAAGATGCTTCTTGCTATGGGTCTCGGTGCAGCAATCAAGGGCACAAAGGCCGTAAGAAAGAACAGAGAAAAGTACAAATGCAATATCCCCTTCCAGATTCTTATCGACCCTACAAGTGCATGTAACTGTAAGTGTGAAGGCTGCTGGGCTGCCGAATACGGCCACAAGCACAACCTTACCTTTGAAGAAATGGATTCCGTTGTAAGTCAGGCAAAGGCTCTCGGCACTCATTTCTATATGTTCACCGGTGGTGAGCCCCTTATCAGAAAAAATGACATCATAAAGCTCTGTGAAGCTCATCCCGACTGTGGCTTCCTTTCATACACTAACGGTCACCTTGTTGACGAAAAGTTCTGTGATGAAATGAAGAGAGTGGGCAATATTGCTCTTGCTCTTTCTATTGAGGGTACGGAAGAAACCACCGACGCAAGAAGAGGTGAAGGCAACTATCAGAAGGTTATCGATGCTATGAAGCTTCTTAAGACCAAGGGCTGTGTTTTCGGTATGAGCGTATGCTATACAAGAAACAACATCGAGCAGGTTACAAGTGACGAATTCCTTGACAAGATGGTTTCTCTCGGCGTAAAGTACGGCCTCTACTTCAACTTTATGCCTGTAGGTCACGGCGCATCCCCCGACCTTATCCCCACACCTGAGCAGAGAGAATATATGTACTACTGGCTTAAGAGAGTCAGAAACTCAAAGACCGGTAAACCTATGTTCTTTATGGATTTCCAGAGTGACGGTGAATATGTCGGCGGCTGTATTGCCGGCGGAAGAAACTATTTCCACATCAACTCTGCAGGTGATATGGAGCCTTGTGTATTCATTCACTTCTCCGACTCCAACATCAGAACCCATACTATTCTTGAAGCACTTAAAAATCCTCTCTTTATGGCATTCAGACACGATCAGCCCTTCAATGACAATCATCTGCGTCCCTGTCCTATGCTCGAAAATCCTCAGTGCTTAAGAGATATAATCAAGAGAACAGGTGCTAAGTCAACTAATTTCTTAGGTGAAGAGACTGCTGAAATGCTCTGCAGCAAGTGTGACAAATTCGCTGCTGAATGGGCTCCGAAGGCTGATGAAATCTGGAAAAACAACAAGCACCCCAACCACAAGACTCAGTATTACAGAGATACTGAAGAGGGCAGAAAAGAATTTGCAAATAAGCAGTAAAAATATTGTATAAAGCATAAAGGACGACCGTAATGGCCGTCCTTTTGAATTTCTTTATTCATCAATAAAGCGCATAATCAAACATAAAGTCTGCACTTTCGCCCGCAATTCTCAGGGCAACATATCCGTCGGGGTTTTCGAGAGTGTAGCTCTGAGTAAGCTCATTGAGCTTAAATTCGTGTACAATCTCATCATTATGTACAAGCACCATTCTGAAATTGCCACCATCAACACGTGCATGGTTTACGGTAATATCAAAGCGGTTGCCCTTGATATTTATACCGTATATCTCATAAACACCCGTAAATTTATTTGATGAATAGGTTACGGTGTTGGTAATATTATCTGTGCTTTCTTTCAGACCCATAGAACCCGTATCAAGATTTATGATATTATCGTCGTTTATTGTCTGAAGCTTATAAATATCGGGTCCGTTGGTGTCCTCTATATGCTCAAGGTCATCATTCAAAAACCAGATGAAGCCGACAATTACAAGCACAACAGCCATAATACCGATAAGCTTTTTCTTTGTTTGTTCGTTCATTTTTATTTCTTCTTTCAGATTACTTTAATTATATAATACATCCTGTCATATTCTTATGTCAATATATATTTTTTCAGTTGACTTGCCGCAATCAAAAGAGTATAATAAAATGTAGAATAAAAACACGGGAGGAAGAAAATCTTGGCATACTTAAGCGATATTGAAATAGCTCAGCAGTGTAAAATGAAGCACATTACCGAAATTGCAGAAAAGGCAGAGGTTGACCTTAAATACATTGAACAATACGGCAACTACAAAGCTAAAATCGACCTTTCACTCTTAAACGATTCAAAAGATAAAAAAGACGGTAAGCTGATTCTTGTTACCGCTATCACACCTACTCCCGCAGGAGAAGGAAAGACTACAACAACCATCGGTCTTGCTGACGGTATGAGCCGTATAGGCAAAAAGGTTACCGTTGCTCTGCGTGAGCCATCACTCGGTCCCGTTTTCGGTGTCAAGGGAGGTGCAGCAGGCGGCGGATACGCTCAGGTTGTACCTATGGAGGATATCAATCTCCATTTCACAGGGGACTTCCACGCAATCACAAGTGCAAACAATCTTCTTGCCGCTATGCTCGACAACCATATCCAGCAGGGAAATTCCTTAGGTATTGATGTAAGAAGAATTACATGGAAGCGCTGTGTTGATATGAACGACAGACAGCTCCGCTTTATTACCGACGGTCTTGGTGGCAGAATCAACGGCACTCCCAGAGAAGACGGCTTTGATATTACTGTTGCAAGTGAGGTTATGGCAGTTCTTTGCCTTGCATCTTCAATAACCGACCTTAAGGAAAGACTTTCAAGAATTATTGTAGGCTATAACTCCAAGGACGAGCCCGTTACCTGCGGTCAGCTTAATGCTGCAGGTGCTATGACAGCTCTTCCCAAGGATGCTCTCAAGCCTAACCTTGTTCAGACTCTTGAAGGAACACCGTCATTTGTTCACGGCGGTCCTTTTGCAAATATTGCTCACGGCTGTAACTCTGTTATCGCAACAAAGACAGCTCTTAAAATGGGTGATTATGCAATTACGGAGGCTGGCTTCGGTGCTGACCTTGGTGCAGAGAAATTCCTCGACATCAAGTGCAGAATGGCAGGTCTTACTCCCTCAGCAGTTGTTATGGTTGCAACTATCAGAGCCCTTAAAATGCACGGCGGTCTTCCCAAAACAGAGCTTGGTGAAGAAAATATCGAAGCTCTTGAAAAGGGTATCCCCAACCTTTTAAGACACGTTTCAAATATAAAGAATGTATATAAGCTTCCCTGTGTTGTTGCGGTGAACCGTTTCCCCACTGATACAGATAAGGAAATCGAATTTGTTATTGCAAAGTGCAAGGAGCTTGGCGTAAATGTCTGCCTTTCAACTGTATGGGCTGAAGGCGGCAAGGGCGGTGAAGAGCTTGCAAAAGAGGTTGTAAGACTCTGTGAGGAAGAGGATAACTCTGCTTTCACATTCTCCTACGATGAAAAGGATACAATCGAAAATAAAATCAGAGATATCGTTACCAAGGTTTACGGTGGCAAGGACGTCTCTATTCTTCCCTCTGCACAGAAGCAGATTAAAAAGCTCTGTGATATGGGCCTTGACAAGCTTCCCGTATGTGTTGCAAAAACACAGTACAGCTTCTCCGACGATCCGACAAAGCTCGGTGCTCCCGACGGTTTTACAGTAACCGTAAGAAACGTAAAGGTTTCAGCAGGTGCAGGCTTTATTGTTGTTCTGACAGGTGACATTATGACAATGCCCGGTCTTCCGAAGGTTCCCGCAGCCGAGAAAATCGACGTTGACGAAAACGGTAAAATTACAGGACTCTTTTAAGCAAGAGAAAAAAAGAAAAATTATATAACTGCAGAAATGGCACAGGGTACAGCTTACAGGCTGAGTCCTGTGCCTTGTTTTTCAGAGATAAATCTGCAGTATTTCTTGCATCCTGACAATTTTTTCCTTTTAAATTACATTTTAAGTATCTGATTTATACTTTGATTGTGCGATGGGAACTGACAAGTGTTTTTTTCCGATTTTTCACTTGTCTACCCTCCTTCCCACCGCACTCCCCTCTCCTTTCAAATATATGTAAAGAAGCTGAGACACCCCTCGGCTTCTTTATATTTTCAGCTATCTTTTTTTGACAAACTTCTTTTTTTCATAGTGATAAACTCTTTTTATCAACTGAAAAAAGGAGTTTTGTTATGATTTGTAAAAACTGCAACTACATTCTGTCAGGAAATGAAAGCTTTTGTCCCGACTGCGGCACCCCCTGTGAAAGGGACAGGTCTTACCGTAAGGAAGAGCAGCCACCCCAGGTAATATTCTCCCCCGAAAAAGAATCTGCCTCTCCTGTTTTTGCCGCTGCATCACCAGTTGTTACTATGGAAAGAACAGAGAAGAAATCAAAAGCAGGTCTTTATCTTATTATAGTACTGTGCGCTGTTATTCTCGGCACCGTTCTGGTTTCTGTAACGGATATGGTTGACCTTACTCCCGTTATAGCATCCCTCTTCCCCTCAGGTGAAGATGAAGCAGTTACACAAGTGCCTGCTGCCGAGACTGAATTCAATCCCCTTTCAGGTATCGTCTCACCTTCAGTAAGCTACAAAACCACCACCGGGTTTATCAGCTCCGATGCGGGACAGGCCCTCAGAAAAGGCCCCGGAAATTCCTACGGTCAGATTGATATTCTGCCTTCGGGTACTGTTATACATATCATCGGCTGTGAAAAAACCGATGGTGAGTGGATATATGTGTATATTCCCGAAATGGATATCTACGGCTGGTTATCCTCGTCCTATATTTCAACCTCCCGTGTTGATATGTATGAGGATGAAAGTGAAATTTACGAGGAAACCGAGCCGACATCAGATATAGCCGATGCCGACTAAAAAGATTGATAGATAAATCTGAACCGTGCTTCCAGGTGAGGCACGGTTTAAATTTCACTTAAAGTTCACATTTTACTATTAAGACAGAAATAACGGTTGAAGAAATAATCCGGTATATGATATAATAAAATCAGAAACGACTTATAAAAAGGGAGGACAGAAAATGAGACTTTTATTAGCTGAAGACGAAAAAGAATTATCCAAAGCCTTATGTGCAGTATTAAAGCATAACAACTACTCTGTAGATGCGGTTTATGACGGTCAGGATGCCTTTGACTACGGTCTTTGCGGAAATTATGACGGAATTATCCTTGATATAATGATGCCCAAAAAGAACGGCCTTGAGGTTCTCAGAGAGCTGAGAAAAAACGGCATTGATACACCCGTGCTTATTCTTACCGCAAAAGCTGAAACCGAAGATAAGATTGCCGGTCTTGATACGGGTGCCGACGACTATCTTACAAAGCCCTTTGCAATGGGTGAGCTTCTTGCAAGAATCAGAGCTCTTACAAGAAGAAAGGCTGAATTTTCACCCAATCTCCTCTCCCACGGAAGCCTCTCTCTCAACAGAGAAAGCTATGAGCTTTCTGTAGGTGAAAACAGCGTGCGCTTAGGCAACAAAGAATTCCAGATGATTGAAATGCTTCTCAACAATCCCGGCAGACTTATTTCTACAGAACAGTTTATGGAGCGTATCTGGGGTTACGAAACCGAAGCGGAAATCAACGTTGTATGGGTATATATATCATACCTTCGCAAAAAGCTCAGTAACCTCGGTGCCAACCTTGAAATCAAGGCAGTAAGAGGCGTAGGCTACACTCTGGAGGAAAAGGGATGTTAAAAAAGCTGCAGATTAAATTCATAGGTATTGCTATGTTTGCTCTTGGCTCACTGATGCTTATACAGATTCTTACGGTCAACGGTATAAGCATTTATCAGCGTGACCTTAAAATCAAGGATACCCTTCAGATTATCACGGCAAACAACGGCGTTCTTCCAAACACCTATAACAGTGAAAGCACAGGTTCTTTATTCTATCCCTTCGGTAAGTTCCACATAAATGTTGAAACGCCCTATTCCACCCGCTACTTTGTTGTAGAAATGAGAAAGAACGTTGTTACAAGAATTTCCACTGACCATATTGCTGCCGTTGACGATGAGGATGCCTTCGAATACGCCTCACAGGTTTATCGGAATGAGCCCGGCTATGGTACAATAGATGTATACAGATATCTGTATACAAAGGACGGAAACCGTTCAATGATTGTCTTTATCGATTTTCAGAATGAAACTCAGGAGTCTGCCGTTCTATTTACCATATCTTCTATTGTAAGCATCCTGACACTTTTTGTTCTTCTTGCAATTATATATCTGCTTTCAAAAAATGCACTCAGGCCCGTGGCTGAAAGTATTCACAAGCAGAAGCAGTTCATAACCGATGCGGGACACGAGCTCAAGACTCCTCTTGCAATTATCTCTGCCGATGCAGAGGTTCTTGAAATGTGCGAGGGAGAAAACGAATGGCTGACCAGTATTAAAAATCAGACAAGACGAATGAATGTCCTTGTAAAAAATCTTGTGGAGCTCAGCAAGCTCAACGAGGCTCAGGATATATCAGAAAAAGCTGTATTCAATATAAGCAATGCTGTTCTTGAAACAGCCTCCGATTTTGAATCAAGAGCAAGAGTCAGTGAACAGAATCTTATTTTCTCCGTTTCCCCCGATATCAGATATTACGGCAACGAAGCAGAAATAAGACAGCTCATTTCCATTCTCTGCGACAACGCAATAAAATACACCGACAAGGGCGGTACAATTAAAATCACCCTTTACAAAAGCGGTAAGAGTATATATCTTGATGTTTTCAATACAACCGAATATGTAAATCCCGTAACCGTACCCAAGCTCTTTGACCGTTTCTACCGTGCCGACGACTCACGTTCAAGAAATACAGGAGGCTACGGCATAGGTCTTTCTATCGCTCAGGCAATTGTCACAAGACACAGGGGTAAAATCAGGGCACTTGCCAACGGAACAAAAGAAATTACCTTCACCGTAATTCTGTAATGGCAGATATCATATGAAATCCGCATCTCAGCTTCTTGACAAAACCGCCCGAAAGTGATACATTATATAGGATTTATATATTTTAAAAGGAATGGTGAAACAACATGTCAGGTCATTCAAAATGGAGTACCATCAAAAGAAAAAAGGAAAAGACTGACGGCGCAAGAGCCAAGGTCTTCACTAAAATAGGCAGAGAAATTGCTGTTGCTGTACGTGACGGCGGTCCCGACCCCTCTTCAAACTCAAAGCTTAAGGATATTATCGCAAAGGCAAAGGCTAACAACGTGCCTAACGATAACATCGAAAGAATCATCAAAAAGGCTTCCGGTGAAACAGGCGGTGCCAACTACGAAGAAATCATGTACGAAGGCTACGGTCCCTCAGGTATTGCTGTTATCGTTGAAACACTTACCGATAACCGTAACCGTACTGCCGGTGAAATGCGTCACTACTTCGATAAGAACAAGGGTAATATGGGTCAGCAGGGCTGTGTTTCCTTTATGTTCACCCGTTACGGTGTAATCGTAATCGAAGCTGAAGATATTGACGAAGAGAAGCTTATGGAAGACGCTCTCGAAGCCGGTGCAGTAGACTTCATCACTGACGAAGAGGATATCTATGTTATCCGTACCGAGCCCAACGATTTAGGCGGTGTACGTGACGACCTGGATGCAAAGGGCTATACCTTCGTTTCAGCTCAGGTTGAATACGTTCCCAACACTCAGACAGCTCTTACAAACGAGGACGATCTTAAGATGATGGGCAGACTTCTTGAAATGCTTGAAGATAACGACGACGTTCAGAATGTCTGGCACAATCTTGAAAACGAGGAAGATCTTCCCTGATTCGGAAGATTGTTCTGTCAATAAAAAATACTGCAGTAGTACCCTTCGGTACTACTGCTTTTTTCATATATAAAAACCGCCGCGGAATTTTTTATCCGCGGCGGTTATGCCTTTTTGTCTTATTTTACTTTGATACTCTTTACTGAGCTCCATGAGCTGTATACTGTTCCGCTGTCAGTTTTGATATATGCTCTGACCTTGAAATAGTATTTTTCACCGCTCTTAAGCTTGCTCTTCGAACCTTTGACTACATTTGCCTTATAAGAATCAACCTTCTTAAATCCGCTGTCCTTCTTGGTTGAATAATATACCTGATAGCCGCTTTCACCGCTTACATCTGACCAGTTGACGGTTACCTTGCCCTTGGTCGATGTGAGCTTTTTGACTGAAGGAGTCTTACACTTTGTTGCAGTTTCAAACACATCGGAGTAAGCACCGTAAATTGTGTCTTCATCCTTGGTAAAGGCTCTTACCCTGTACTTATACTTTGTACCTGCCTTAAGATCTGAAATCTTTAATGTTGTGCTTGTTACATCCTTGAGCTTTACATATTTCTTCGTCTTTGAATCATATCTGTAAACTCTGTAGCCGTCTGCGCCTGTCACCTTGCTCCATTTAAGAGTAATTGTTGTTATGGTCTGTGAGGCTTCAATTCCGCTGACAACTTTCGGGGAAATTGTAAAGTAAAGTCTCTTTACACCTTCATATTTACCCTTGAAGGTAATCTTTACCGTATACTTGCCGGGAAGCTTTCTTCCGTCTTCATAAGAAACGGTATAATCCGTATCCGCCTTAAGAACATTGCCTTTGCTGTCCTTGACGGTTACAGAAGGTTTCTGAACCTTACCGTTATAAGTATAAGAAGTCTTTGAAATGCTGATTGTCTTGGGATAATAAACGGTTGTTGTCGATTTTACAAGGTTACATAATGAGCACTTGTTTTCAACCTTACCGTTCTTTGCAAGCGTTGCCTTGGTTGTAACATTCTTATAACTGTGACCGAGCGCCTTGCCTGATGTAGCCTTACATACTGTACAGGTCTTTGCCTTTGTGCAAGTTGCATCTGCCCAGCTGTGAGTTATTGTTCTTGTGACACTGCAGCCGCTTCTGTTACAGCTTGTATCACAGCTATTTGTGTAACTGTGGCCAAGAGCCTTACCTGATGTTTCTTTACATACCGTACAGGTCTTTGCCTTTGTACAGGTTGCATCTGCCCACTTATGACCCAGAGCCTTGCTTGATGTTTCTTTACATACTGTACAGGTCTTTGCCTTCGTACAGGTTGCAGCTGCCCACTTGTGACCGAGTGCTTTACCTGATGTTTCTTTACATACAGTACAGATCTTTGCCTTTGTACAGGTTGCAGCCGTCCAGTTGTGTTCGAGACAGAGATTAAACTGACTCTGTTCTGAGCCGTAGCATTCATTTTCCACGGAATAATAACGTACAGTAAGAGTTTTACCTACATTTGAGAAACAAAGCATTGCGACCATTCCGGCAGAACCGTTATCTCCCTCCATACACTGAGAGTCGACAAGCATCTGAGTTACAGCATTTCCTCTTGCACCCGTATCCTGTCTGCAAACAATATGCTGCCACGGATCGTTTGATGAAAGCACCATAAGTACATTTTCATACTTTGAAAAGCACTTGTTCCACATATCTTCACCGTTCAGAGCATTGGTATATCCTTTATAATTAGTCGGTGAACAGATATCCTTTGCGGTCATTACTGTACCGTTATGTGACAGATATGCATGTGTGATAATTATCACCTTATGACCCGGATGTGCCTTTATTGTCTTTTCTGCCCAGGCAAGAGCATTACTGTCTGCACCGAAATCAAGATTTAAAATAAGGTAGTCCGTTCCCTGAATGCTGAAATAGCGATAGGAATTGGTAAGGTCGCCCTTTGCCATAGTTCCGTCAACGGATTTCTCGTAAGCTCCGTTACCGAAATTCTTGTTGAAAGCATCACGCGTATCACTGTTACCCCTTGCAACTGCGTAAGGTATTTTACCGTTGAAGGCACTGAAAAAGCCGTTGGCGTTTTTCCACTGAGCAGATGTGCTTGCGTCAGTTACATCATCAAGACTTAAAACATATTCAATCTTATGTCTTAACCTGTTTTCAAGTATCCAGCTGCTTATTTTCTGAGCAGCCACAGTACTTGACGGAGTACTGCCGATAACAGCAAAGGAGTATTCGTAATCCCCCACAGGGCTGACATTTTCAGCGCTCAAACGAAGCTTTATGCTTTCAATATTATTACCGTTTGCAGATAAGTCTTTTTTCAGACATTCCCTGCACTTACTGAGATTATAGGCAGCAAGAAGATTTTTGTCATCGGTTGTGATACCCTTTGAGTAATCCTCAGATATTTCCGCAGCCGTACGGATATCTGACCACAGAGCAGCAGAATAAAGTGTTCCTTTAAAGTATACTGCCTCTGAGTTTATATAATCACCGCCGATAATCTGCCTTTGATTTTCAGCCGGAGATGATTTCATACTGACACCTGTAACAGTCTGCTTAAGTGCACCGTTCACATAGCAGTGCAGACTCTGTTTTGCATAATCCGAAACAATGGCGATATGCACCTTTTTACCCGTTGCAACATCAACCTTATCGAATACATAAGTGCTCTGCACAGAGCCCTCTGCTGCGTTTCTGATTGTCACCTGAGGCTGTCCGTTTTTGTTAACCGAATACACCGGTGCAGGATTTAAGGTTCCGTCACTGCCGAGCAGAACGGTTGTTCCCGTGAGAACATCTTTACTGAGTGCGAAGCTTGCCTCAAAGGTAAGAGGTGCTGCTTTATGGCTTTTGCTTAAGATATGCTGTTCATCACCGCTTACCGTAAGACCTGTTGCAACAGTACAGCCGGTACAATCGACTACAGTGACCTTGACAGTGGATTTATTACTGCCGTCAGAGACAGTGATTGTTGCACTACCCGCTTTAACTGCAGTTATCACACCGTTGCTGACCTTTGCAACGGACTTTTTGCTTGTGCTCCAGCTCAGAGCAGCCTTTCCTTCATAGCGGAGATCGGGAGTGTAGGTCTGACCTACCTGCATCATAAGATTCTTCGGTGATAAATCAAGCTTTTTGCTGAACATTCCGTGAGAATACTTATCTGCCATAATCTCATAGAAATCTCCGCCTGTTTTTTCTGTTTCATCGATAACAAGTATTGAATTTGTACGGTAATGGAAGCCAAGCATTATATAGTTGCAGGAGGTAAGGATAGAAACATTGTGACGCACACCCTTTTCCTTATAAGACATAAGAAAATCCTTAGCGTGCATATTCTTACCGCTGCTTATACTGCGGTATCCGATATCAAGTCCAAGCTTAAGCTTTTCTATTTCTCCGATATCAAGATCGCTTACCTTTACCGACAGCTTATTTTTAACGTTTTTGTTTTCACAGAAGGCTTTTTCAAGCTTTTCACCGATAGCCTTACCCATATAGTTTTCTTCAAATCCGTATTCATTCCACATAAACTCAATATAATCCTCAGATTCAGTGAGCTTATCCACATGTGCACAAATAGGATTGTAGAGAGTATCCCAGGTATCTACGCCGCCTCCGATAGGTGTATAGTAAAGCTGGAAAACCGGGTCCTTATCTGTTCCCAGATAAACAATCTGCTCATCAGCAGGAATCTCTTTTTCCTTACCGCTGAGAATAAGTGCAGTCTGCTTTTCATTTCTGTCTGTTACAATTTTACGGAATTCCTGTATTCCCTCTTTGTAGGAATATTTGTACATCAGCTTTGTATAATTGAGTGTGACACGGTAAATAGGCTCGTGGTCGGAAATTATAACGCCCGTCTGAGACCAGGTATTTCCGTTTGCACCCGTATAGTCATTTTCATCGAGATTTGCCGTAGTGAAAAAGACTCCGTGTCTGTGCTCTGTTCCGTCTGTAGCCAGATAATGTGAAACCGTACAGCTCTTTACATGCTGCATATTTGCAGTCTGATTGGTTACGGTCCAGCCTACCTTCTTGAAGGTCATAAAGTCAGATACCTTTTTGCCGGGAGCATATTTGTTGTAGCAATCTGTAGCAAGAGCCTTATTGAAGTAAGTAACGTAACTGAGTACACTTCTCTCTTTCAGTGAATCGGTAGACGGATTGTACTGCTTTACCGAATAGGAATTCAGCTGATTTACAATCAGAACCTTAATACCCATTCTTGCAGCTTCCGAAAGCATATATGAAATACGGACAAAGCCGTGTTCATCGTAGTTTACGGTGTACAGTGACCTCATATAGCCGTAATACTTACTCTGCGGAATAACACATACAGCGGCTGTGGGTGAGGTTCTGTATGTAGTGAAAGAAATTGCAACATCCTCCTCCGGATGGGCAAGCTTATACTGAATACACTGATAAATCAGTATTCCCATACCTGCGTTGGGGTCGTGAAGTGAGTCACCCTTGACTCTGTAAAAAGCTTCTGCCGTAACAGTTTTTCCGTTAATGTTTGCATAGGTTGCAGAGCCTAAGCCCTGAAAATTTTCCGGGTTATTTGCAAGGGGCAGCTTATCATAGTAAGGGCTTATAGTGTGTTTATTGTTTTCCTTGATATTTGCGGCAATTGCAGGCAGAACTGTCTCAAAAAAAGGATTTTTCTGATCTGTACTTCCGATATAATAATTTGACCCGAAGGGGTTAGTTTCACTCGGAAATGTTTCTGCTGCCTGGGCGTGGATAAAGCCCACGCTCAGAACAAATACACATACTAAAAAACCTAAAATTGAAGTTTTGATTTTTTTCATTTTTGTTTCTCCTAAAATTATAACGGCATCGTTGTCTGGTCGAACTTGATTTCAGACTTTGAATATGTCTTTGATACCCATGAAGCAGTGCTTGCATTAGTTGTATAGAGCCATGCAGCTGCATTATTTACATATGCAAAGGTATCGTAAGAGCCTGCAGTGTTATTACTTTCTGTAACAGTGCCTGCAAGATAGAGACGTGAGCCTGCTGATGTTACATAGATAACGGCACCGTTCCATTTTCCTGTACTTGAGTTACCTGTTGCAGTAATACCGTCAATCTTCACATAGCTGACTGAACGGATATCTATTGCACCGCCTGTACCGAGAGCCTTGTTATCTGTAAAGCTACAGTTAGTAAATGCAATTTTCATTTCAGTAGGATCACCGTCCGAATAAGCATTACCGTTCTGAATTTCAACGGCACCGCCACCGGGATAGCTTGTACCTGTAAATCCGTAGCCTGACTCATTAGCATTGAATATACAATCCGTTGCTTTAATTACAAGATTCTGACTGGCTGCATCTGTTGAAAGAGCACCACCCTTAAGATAAGACTTATTCTCCTTGAAGGTCACGCCGTTCATTGTAAGAGATGTTGCACCTGTACCTGCACTTGTAGTATCGGCAACATAAACTGCACCGCCGTCATCTGATGTTGAAACATTGCCTTCAAAGACTGTGCCGTCCTTGACTGTAACGTTTGCAGGAGAAGCATTACTGCCGATAGTCGATGTATCAAGATACATTGCACCGCCTGCGGGAGCAGAGTTTCCTGTAAAGGAGCCGCCGCTGATTGTTACGGGAGCCTTTGCGCCTGCCCAGATTGCACCGCCCTTGGTTGCAGCTGTATTTGAGGTAAATACAGAATCTGTGATATCAAGCTTTCCGCCCCATGCATAGTGGTAAAGGGCTCCACCCTCTGCTTTTGCTGTATTTTCTGATAATGTAACATTCTTAAGTGTTACGTTCGGCTGATCACAGAGACAGAATACACCGCCCTGATTTGCCTTATTCTTTGTTGCCGTTACATTTTCAAAGCTTATTGTACCTGCG
>JAZRQQ010000099.1:0-6055 GCA_045649935.1 Acutalibacteraceae bacterium
AAAGGGTTGGGATGCATATGTAACCTGCTCAAGATGTGACTATACAACATATGTAGAGAAAGCAAAGCTCGGTCACGCTGAAGTAGCACACGAAGCAAAGGATCCTACCTGTACAGAAATCGGCTGGGATGCATATGTAACATGTACAAGATGTGACTATACAACATACGCAGAAAAATCAGCACTTGATCACGATTATGTTGACCACGCAGCAAAAGCACCCACTTGTACAGAAATCGGTTGGGATGCATATGTAACCTGTTCAAGATGTGACTATACAACATACGCAGAAAAATCAGCACTTGACCACGATGAAGTAGCACACGAAGCAAAGGATCCTACCTGTACAGAAATCGGTTGGGATGCATACGTTGCATGTTCAAGATGTGATTACACAACATATGCAGAAAAAGCAGCTCTTAACCACGATGAAGTAGCACACGAAGCAAAGGCACCCACCTGTACAGAAATCGGCTGGGATGCATATGTAACCTGCTCAAGATGTGACTATACAACATACGAAGAAAAAGCAGCTGCCGGTCATACGGAGGAAATTCTTCCGGCTGTAGAATCAACCTGTGTATCAACAGGTCTTACTGAAGGTAAGAAATGTTCAGTATGTGGCGAAATCCTTGTTGCACAGACTGTTGTTGCTGAATCCGGTCACAGCTTAATCGACGATTATGTATTCGATATCAGCGGCTGGAAGTTTGCTCCTGCAGATTTCGACGAAGCAAGCATCAAGGAACCCACATGTAAGGACAACGGACTTGCAGTTATGTACTGTGAGCTCTGTGATTACTATAAAACCAAGACACTTGCTCCCGAAACAGAAGATCACGATTGGAAGTACACAACCGAAGATCCCAAGACATGGGACAAGGTAGGCGGCGACTGTGATTCAGGTGTTACTTATAAGAACAGCTGTAAGGTCTGCGGTGAGGATGATCTTGTAACAGTTGAAGGCTCCCACGACCTGCGTCTTGTATATTCATTCGAGCCCACATGTGCAAAGGCAGGTATCAAGAAGTATATCTGTTATGTATGTAAGGAAGAAACTGTTATCACCGATAAAGAGGACGAAGCTCTTAAGACTACAGATCACACCTACGGTGAAGCTGTAAAGGCAGAAGCAACCTGTACTGAAGCTGCTCATACTGAAAAGACATGTACAGTCTGCGGATTTGTCGACAAGTATGACTTTGAAGGCGAAGCTTCTCATAAGTTCAATAAGGGCACAGAGTACAAGGCTGCCTGTGAAACTGAAGGATATATTGAATATATCTGTTCTGAATGTCATACAATTGAAAAAGTTAAGACTGCAGATGCAACCGGACACAAGGACGGTAATAATGACGGTAAATGTGACGTATGCCGCAGTGTAATGTATGACGATTCAGATTCAGCTAAGGGCTGCGGATGTATCTGTCATAAGAATAACTTCCTTATGAAGTTCATTTACAAGATTCTCAATGTATTCTGGAAGCTTCTCAGAATCAGCAAGTCCTGTGAATGCGGATATGTTCACTGGTAAAAAACTGACGGCTTTCAAGATAAGCTGAAACAAAATAGTAAGGCTGCTACACTTCGGTGTAGCAGCTTTTTGTTGTAAAGAATATGCAGTTATCATTTTATAACAGATTTTATTTTTAAAAAAAATAAAATATTTCTGTCCTAAACTATTGAAATAAAGGATAAAAATCAGTATAATGATGTAGAATAGTAGTATGGAGTACAATGAGAATTTTTAGACTACGATTAAATTAATTGTGAAAGGAAGATTTATTATGCTTCAGAACGCACCCACATCAAACAAAAGTGTACTTGACTGGCTTGAAGACAAGCTTGCTCTTGTTAATCCCGACAAGGTAGTATGGATTGACGGCAGCGATGAGCAGATTGAAGCTCTCCGCGCAGAAGCTTGCAGCACAGGCGAAATGATCAAACTTAACCAGGAACTCCTTCCCGATTGCTATCTTCACAGAACTGCTGTAAACGACGTTGCACGTGTTGAAGGCAGAACATTTATCTGTGCATCTACAAAGGAAGAAGCAGGTCCCACAAACAACTGGATGGATCCTGCAGAAGCTTACGAAATGCTTTACGGTATTGCTAAGGACAGCTACAAAGGCAGAACAGCTTACATCATTCCTTATTCAATGGGCCCCGTAGGTTCAGAATTTTCAAAGGCAGGTATTGAGCTTACAGACTCAATCTATGTTGTTCTCAATATGTGCATTATGACAAGAGTAGGCTTGAACGTACTTGAAGCTCTCGGCGACAGCAATGACTGGGTTCGCGGTCTTCACTGCCGTTGTGATATCGACGAGGAGAAGAGATATATCTGTCAGTTCCCCCAGGACAACACAATTATCTCTGTTAACTCAGGTTACGGCGGAAACGTTCTTCTCGGTAAGAAGTGCTTTGCTCTTCGTATTGCTTCCAACCAGGGTAGAAAAGAAGGCTGGATGGCTGAACATATGCTTATCCTCGGTATTGAAAAGCCCGACGGTGAAGTTAAATACATCTGTGCCGCATTCCCCTCAGCTTGCGGTAAGACCAATCTTGCTATGCTTATTCCTCCCGAAGGATACAAGAACAAGGGTTACAAGGTATGGTGCGTAGGTGACGATATTGCCTGGATCCGTAAGGGCGCAGACGGCAGACTTTATGCTATCAACCCTGAAAACGGCTTCTTCGGTGTTGCTCCCGGTACTAATATGAAGTCTAACCCCAATGCTCTTCTTTCAACAAAGAAAGGCACAATCTTCACAAACGTTGCTCACAATCTTGATGACAATACAGTTTGGTGGGAAGGTCTTGATAAGAATCCTCCCGAAAACGCAATGGAATGGACAGGCAAGCCCTGGAACGGTAAGGTTGATGAAATCAAGGGCGCACATCCCAACAGCCGTTTCACAGCTCCCGCAAAGAACTGCCCCTGCATCAGCAGTGAGTTCGAAAATCCCAACGGTGTTCCCGTATCAGCTATCGTATTCGGCGGACGTCGTGCTAAGCTTGCTCCCCTTGTATATCAGTCAAGAGACTGGAACCACGGTGTATTCGTTGGTTCAATCATGGCTTCTGAAACAACTGCAGCAGCTGCAGGTGCAGTAGGCGTTGTTCGTCGTGATCCCATGGCTATGCTTCCCTTCTGCGGTTATGATATGGCAGATTACTGGCAGCACTGGATTGATATCGGTGAAACTCTTGATGCTGATAAGGCTCCCAAGATCTTCAACGTTAACTGGTTCCGTAAGGATGACGAAGGCAACTTCATGTGGCCCGGCTTTGGTGACAACCTTCGTGTACTTGACTGGATCATCGACAGATGTGAAGGTAAGGTTGGCGCAGAAGAAACAGCTATCGGTTACCTTCCCAAGGCAGAGGATATCAACCTTGAAGGTCTTGAAGGTGAAATCACTGTTGAAGGTCTTAAGTCAATCCTTGACGTTGATAAGGCTCTTTGGGCTGAAGATGCAAAGGGTATCGAAGAATTCTACAGCAAGTTCGGTGATAAGCTTCCCAAGGAACTCAGAGCAGAGCTTGAAACCCTCAAGAAGAACACAGCAGAATAATTTATCTGTTTATTCTCCCTCGATTGATTTCGGGGGAGTTTTTTTGTATAAAAGAGAAACAGAGATTCCTTACGGATAATTTTTTTCTGAAATCCTTACATTATGTAACTAAAGACCGATAAAAATTGTTTTAATATATGAAAGGCCTTTTAAAAGACACGGAGGTGAAAAAATGCAGTCTGCAACAGACAGAGAAAAGCTGGTGGACATATACAATAAATACAGAAACAGAATGTATATTGCCGCCTGCAGAATTCTTAAAGATCCGTATCTTGCAGAAGATGCGGTACACGAAGCATTTATGGCAATCTCCCGTAACATAAATAAGCTCGGCAGTACTGATGATATAAGGACAGCATCTTATGTAATCAAGGCTGCAAGAAACACGGCTCTGAATATGGTAAAGAAGAACAGCGGAGAACTGCCTGTTATCATAAGCGAAGAAGAAATCCGGAGTGAGGAGAATGCTCTTGACAGTATCTGTTCTCAGGAAAACTATTCTCATATAGTTGACTGCATTCTTTCTTTGGATGGAAAGTACAGAGATGTTCTGAGTCTGTATTATCTTAATGAGCTTAATACCAGGGAGATTGCACAGACACTTTCACGTAAAGAAAGCACTGTAAAACAACAGCTTTCAAGAGGAAGACGAAAATTAATCAGTCTTATAGGAAAGGAGACTAAAGAAAATGAAAAAGAATCCATTGCTTAAAAAAGCATTTGAGGAAGCGGCAAAGTGGGAAATTGATTCCCTCCCCGGAGAAGAGCAGATTATAAGACCTTATACCGATGAATTTGAAAATAAGATGAAAAAGCTTTTCGGCTCTTTTGAGGTGCAGACAGAAAAGTCCGTACCGGTGAAGCGGAGAAAAGTTAAATGGGCAGCGCTTATCGCGGCGGTGATGATGTGTCTTGTAGCTACATTCTCAGTTTCTGCTACTGACCTGACACCCAAGGAAATGCTTATGCTTATGGGACTTTACAGGGAACCTGATCCGCAGAGATATGTAAAGGTTGATTGTGAAATAAAGGGAGCTTATTCGGTGGGCAGAGCAGAAGATTCCCATAAAGAAGTGGTTTACGACGGTGATGATATTATAATAAGGTATATTATAGATGAAGGCGAAACATCTGTTGAGGCTGAAAAAGGATTGATTCTGTTTGTTGACGGTATAAGACAGAAGTTCACAGTAAAAAGCGGTGATGAAAGTTCTGAAGATGTAGATATGTATGTTATCGGCGGCAATCCCGGCACAACAGAATCTATAGAAATCTCTTTCAGTCCTCAGACAGGTAAAAAAGGTGAGGTCCTTGCACTTTCATTGGCATCCATTACAGATCCTGATAATAACAACGGAAAGTGCGTTTCGGAAAAAGAAATAAAGGATTATCATTTCGATAAAGATTATGATAATATATGTGATGATTGTCTCGTTGATATAACTATACCTACAGGTACCAGATCTTATGTTCTGCATAATGAAGCCTTTGCACATCTGATTATGGAAGAGGATGCACCTGAACAGAAGGCAGTATGCAGTGATAAGCTTTTGATAAAGGAATCTCCCGTCCATAAGAAAATCCGTGATATGTTCAATTATGAAGAGCCTTCAGGAGACGGTACAGAATATTATAATGAGTATGATAAGCTTGAATCGATGCATGCTGTTCTTTATAAAGATATAGATGAGACCATTTATTATGAAGACGGCACCCTTCTCAAGGATACATTTATTCTTCATAAAACAGATTTTACTACTAAGGGTGAAGAAAAGGAAAAATTCACTCTTAATCTTCACGGAAAGCCTGGTGAATACAGAGTGTCATTATATATCGGAACAAATCCGCAGCCTGTATTTGACGGTGCTGAAAACATTGATGTAACTATAAATAAGGGAATGCAGGCAGAAATTGATTTTGAACTGGATACTTCAAAGCTTCCTGAAGGTGAAAACAGATATTATATAGTATATAAGAAAATAGGCAAAGACCGATTTGAGCGTGGCTGGTGGTGGGAGTACCAGACCTGTGAAGGCGCAATAACAGTAGAATAATTCTTACTTTTCCCCTCTGAAAAAAAGAGGGGATTATTTATTTAAAACAATATTTTATATTCAGAAAACTATTCAATATATGGTTATAACTATTATAAAAAGTAAAATTACACAATATATAGTAGTATAGTAAGGAGATAAAACAAAAACACACGGCAAAGTGTACAACTTGGTGGAAAAAGTTATGAAAAAGTGTTGACAAATGAAAATCAAAGTGATATTATAACTAAGCTTTCCGCAAGACAATGTGGAAAACACAAAAAAATGTCGAAAACTTTTTAAAAAAACTTTCAAAAAAGTATTGACAAAGGATGGAGAGTGTGATATACTCTTCAAGCTGTCTCGAGAGAGCACAGCGAATTGGACCTTGAAAATTAAACAACGAGATAAGAAAAGGAACCCGAGATTCGATGGTAAAAAGAC
>JAZRQQ010000100.1:0-7277 GCA_045649935.1 Acutalibacteraceae bacterium
TTTTGAGCCTCTTTATACCTCCGATGAGGGCAGAAAGGTGGCAGGTCTGGGTCTTTCCATATGCCGTGAGATTATTGATGCCCACGGCGGCAGAATTTTTGCTGAAAAAAGTAAGCTCGGCGGGCTGAAGATTTCTATTGAGCTTCCGAGGGTAAAGCAGTAAAGGATTAAGTTATGGCAATAAAGAAAAATGATGAAATAAGAGTTAAAATAACCACTCTCACCTCTCAGGGCAGCGGTCTGGGAAGATTTGAGGATATGGCTGTTTTTGTTGACGGCAGTGCAGTGGGTGATGACCTTCTTGTGCATATTATCAAGGTCAAGAAAAACTATGCAGTGGGTATTATAAAAAAGATATATAAGCCTTCGAAGGACAGAACGGAATGTGACTGTGAGGTTTTCGGAAGGTGCGGCGGCTGCTCCTACAGACATATAAGCTATGAAGCCGAAAAAAGAGAAAAGAAGCAGATGGTTACCGATGCTATGCAGAGAATAGGCGGAATTGACCTTGAAGCAGAGGAGATTTATACCATTGAGGCTCCCGGAAGATACCGCAACAAGGCTCAGATTCCCGTCGGTCTTGATAAAGATGGAAACGTAATAACCGGCTTTTATTCAAAGCGCTCCCACCGTATAGCTGCCTGTGATGATTGTCTTCTGCAGATGCCTGACTTTAAAAATATTGTATCGGCTGTCAGAAAATATATACTTGAAAACCCCGTTACTGTCTACAATGAGGAGACGGGTGAAGGACTTATAAGACACATCTATTTAAGGCAGGGCAGAAAAAGCCGTGAGATTATGGTCTGTCTTGTAATAAACGGTGACAGTATTCCGAAAAAAGAAAGACTTATTGAAATTCTGACTTCAGCCGATGAAAACGTAAAGTCAATTATTCTTAATATAAATAAAGAGGATACCAATGTTGTTCTCGGTGAAAAATGCATTACCTTATGGGGAAGAGACTATATAGAGGATGAGCTGTGCTCTCTTAATTTCAGAATATCTCCCTTATCCTTCTATCAGGTAAATCCTGAGGGCACCGAGCTTTTATACGGCAAGGCAAAGGAATTTGCAGCTCTTAAGGGTGACGAGTTCCTGCTTGATCTGTATTGCGGAACGGGTACAATCGGTCTTACTATGGCAAGGGATGTCAGAGAGCTTATCGGTGTTGAGATTATTCCTCAGGCTATAGAAAACGCAAAGGAAAATGCAAGACTTAACGGTATAGAAAATGCACGCTTTATCTGTGATGATGCTACGGGTGCGGCAAAAACTCTTTACGAGGAGGGTATACGTCCCGATGTAGTAATACTTGACCCGCCGAGAAAGGGCTGCAGTGCCGATGTAATAAAAACCGTAGCTGATATGGGACCGGACAGAGTGGTTTATGTTTCCTGTGATCCTGCTACTCTTGCAAGAGACTGCAAGACCTTCAGAGAATATGGCTACGAAACGGTAAGACTCTGTGCCGTGGATATGTTCCCACGTACGGTGCACTGTGAAAGCGTGGCACTTCTTACACGGTGATTATAAAAATTTAGTTGTGTGAGTGAGGAGGAGAATATATGAAAATAGCTTCAAAGGTGAAGGGTATTTTTGCCGGCAGAGCTGACTGGTCAACAAAGCCTGCCGAAAGAGTCAGCTATTATTCTTATTTTGCCGGACAGAATATGATTTACACACTTTTCAATGTGTGTCTTACTACATATCTTCTGTTTCTTGGTATTGACCCTACAAAGTCAGCAGCGGTTATGCTTATCGTTAAGGTGTGGGATGCCGTCAATGATACCTTATTCGGTATGATATTTGACTCGGTAAAGTTCAGAAGCGGAAAGAAATATCTGCCCTGGATCAGGGTTTCTACGGTTCTTATTCCCATTACTACCGTTCTTACCTTTGCAATTCCCTCCGGTTCTGATGAAACGGTGAAGCTTGTCTGGTTTGCCGTAGCATATATGCTCTGGGATACGGCTTATACTCTCTGTGATGTGCCTATATTCGGTATACTTACATCCATGAGCCAGAGTATAGATGAACGCAATACCATTCAGTCTTATAAGAGTATTTTCACTTATGCAGGTGTGGGTATCACATCTACACTGACTACTGTTCTGATAAGTGAAAAGGTCGGTATGAATTACACAATGATAACGGTGCTTGTCTGTATCATGGCATTTGCACTGATGCTCCCCGCTTCTTTTAAGCTCAAAGAGCGCTACCGTACCGAAAGTGAAGAGAGCTTTACTGTAAAAAAGATGTTTTCATATCTCTTCAGTAACAAGTATCTGCTGATATATTATGTGGGAATTTTCTTCTATTCTGCTCTCAATATCGGCAACGCATTCACTCTTTATGTTTCCTATTATCTTTTCAACAGTGCATTGTTCTCTATTGTTGTAGGTGCAATCGGTACAGTGCCTCAGCTTCTGATTGCTCTGCTGTTACCTAAGCTTATCCGTAAATACGATAAGATGAAGGTAAATCAGGTCTGTCTGCTTCTTTATGTAATACTCAGCGTCATAACCTGGCTCATAGGCTACGGCAATGTTGTTGTTTATATCATTATGTTTACAATACGTTCTGTTCCTCTTGCGGTTGTGGCTCTTGAAATGTTTATGTTTACTCCTGACTGTGCCGAATACGGTCTTTTCAAAAGCGGTACCGAGGCTAAGGGTATAACCTTTGCGGTGCAGATATTTATGGCAAAGCTTACGGGCTCAGTTTCAAGCGCTCTCGGACTTTTTGTTCTCGGTCTTGAATCTGTAGGCTGGAAGGTCGTTGAGGTAGGCTCATTCCAGGAACTTGAGCAGAGTGGTGTTACACAGACACCCCACGCTCTTAATATGCTGTGGCTGATATTTATGCTCATTCCGGCAATAGGCGGACTGCTTGCATATATTGTATGGCACTTCTATGATCTGAAGGATAAGGATGTTCAGATTATGATTGACTGTAACACGGGAAAAATCACAAGAGAGCAGGCCTTTGAGATGATGTCGCAAAAATACGATATCAAAGAGTAAAAAGTAAGACGGATATGTTTGTACGTATCGGCTTCGGAATGACATATGCAAATGCTCTTGCGCTTATACTTATATAGAGTATTTATATCACAGATATCATAAAAAGATATCTTACACACTGATGAAAGAAACGGGAGAGATATTAAGTGAAAAAAATATTATGCATATTACTTGTTATATCAACTCTGCTTTTCTTCGGATGTTCAAAGGAGCCCGAGGAGGGTACAGATGGGATTTTGTCCGTCTATCTTGAAAAGCTTGACAATTTTGAAGGGCTGGTTCACGAATACGGAGAAGAGGAAAGCCGTGTTCTTTTAGGTGAAAAGCTTGTTGCGACGGTGCTTTATCCTAAGACGGGAATAAGTGCGCTCGATGAAAAAACAGAAAACTGGGTAGCAGCTGTTATCAGTGATTATCAGGCATACGGAGCTGAAAAAGAGCTTCTTGAGCCTGCAGAGCTTCTTGTTTACTATAACTGCTATCTCAATAAAAACGGTGCGGTAAGTGTGGAGCTTGTGGGAACCTATGCCGATTCATCTCTTGCACATCCCGTTGATTTTGTCGAAACCTTTGTTGCCGATGTACAAAGCGGAGAAGTTCTTGAAATTGACAGCCTTTTAAAAGAAGGGAAAAGAGAAGAAATTGAAAACCGCCTTATTGACGAGTTCGATATTGACCGTAATTTCAGTGACAGTGATCTGCTCGGCAAGTGGGTATTCCGTAATGACTCTCTTAAAATTATTCTTGAAAGAGGAGAGTTTTTACCTATGTCCGCCGGTACTCAGAGCTACACCTTCACAAAGGAAGAGACAAAAGAGTTTCTGAAGGAAGTGCCGGAAAAGGAGATTGATATTGAACCCTCCAAGGATGTTGCAGCAGAGGTGACACAGCCGGAAGCGGAAAGGGTGCAGCCTGATGAAAGCAGACCTATGGTTGCGCTGACCTTTGATGACGGCCCCAGTGCTCATACAAAAAGGCTTCTTGATATTTTTGCGCGATACGGCGGAAGGGGTACCTTCTTTGTTATCGGTAACAGCCTTGACAACAGAACGGAAACCTTAAAAAGAATTGCTTATGAGGGGCACGAAATCGGCAATCACAGCTGGAATCACAGACAGTTCACCAATATAGCAATTGACGAGGTCAGAGATCAGATAATGATGACGCGTGCAAAAATATATGATATTACGGGTGTTGACTGCACTGTTGTAAGACCGCCTTACGGCGCATGCAATGATGAGATACGTGCTTTGGGAAAGGAGCTTGGTGTTTCCTTTGTCAACTGGTCTGTGGATACCCTTGACTGGAAAACCAAGAATTCCGATGCTATATACAAAGAGATAATGAAGGATGTCGGTGACGGTCATATTATTCTTTGCCACGACCTTCACAAGACAACGGTAGACGCAATGGAAAGGGTTATACCTGACCTTATTGAAAAGGGATATCAGCTCGTTACGGTTACAGAGCTTTTAAATAGCGGCGGAGAAGGACTTACTCCGGGAAAGATGTATTATAAAAAATAAGGAGAATGGTTATGAAGGGAATCACAAGAAGAGAGCTTCAGATAACTGAGCTTAATGAAATAATATCAATACTTGATAAATCCGTTATAGTTCATCTCGGACTTGTTGACGGTGACGAGGCATATGTTGTGCCGATGAACTACGGATATATTATGGAGGGTGAAAAGCTTACACTCTATCTTCACGGTGCAGCCGAAGGCAGAAAAATTGACCTTATGAGAAAGAATCCCAAGGTGTTTTTCGAAATGGAATGTGACCTTCAGCCCTTTGAAGGAAAAACTGCCTGTCACTACGGAATAGCTTATGCGTCCCTTATGGGAAGAGGCAGGGCAGAAATCCTTGAGGATATTGAAGAAAAGAAAAAAGGCCTTTCGGTGCTGATGAAAACCCAGACAGAAAAGGACTTTGAATTTACAGATAAAATGGCAGCTGTTGTTTCGGTAATAAGAATAGATGTTACTGAGTATACGGCAAAAAGAAGACCTCTCCCGAAAATGTAAAGCAAGGTGCAGAATAAAAACAGTAAGCTATAAAGCCGGACGAAACATCGATTTTCGTCCGGCTTTGCATTGTTGTTCTTGTGACTTTATCGGCAGTCTGCCGGCTTGTCGGAAAAAATTATAATTCTTCCGTTCGGTAATTAGCCTTGGCTTCATTTCTTCTCAGCCGTCTGATTCTGTTGATGTGTCTTTCAAAGTCACCGTTTTCTATAAGCTCTGCAAGAACATACTGCTCAAAAACAGGTACGGTGCAGGAGAAAAAGCCTAATTTTTCCTCGAAATCATTCAGCAGTCTTTCGGGAAGCACCATATAACCGACACGCATTGACGGAGCAACGGTTTTTGAAAAGGTGTTCAGATAAATTACGCAGCCTCTTTTATCAAGGGAAAAAACCGTGTCCTCGTGCTTGCTTGAAACTGTCAGCTCCGAATCATAGTTGTCCTCAATAATAAAAGCGTTTCTCTCCTTCGCCCACGAAAGATATTCCATTCTCTTTGATGCGGAAGCAGTGACACCGCTTGGGTAGCTGTTGAAGGGGGTGATGTGAAGGACATCTGCATCAGTTTTAAGAAGCTCCGAGGTTTTTATTCCGTCTGCACCCATTTTCAGCATACGGTAATCAGCCTGACAAGCCTCATAAACTCTTCTTATTTTATCGTAGGAGGGATTTTCTACGGCAAAAATACGGTTTCTTCCGAGAAGTGTAATAATCAGATTGTAAAGATACTCTGCACCTGAGCCTATGATTATCTGCTGTGGCTTTACATTGATACCGCTGCCACGTGAAAGATAATCGGCAAGGGCCTTTCTCAGCTCGGGACAGCCATAGTTGGGAGATTTTACAAGAATGCTTTCACCTCTGTTTGTAAGTACCTTTCTCATGGTTTTGGAAAGAACTGAAAAGGGGAAGTCTGCTTTTGTGCTGTGAGTGTTAGGCACAGACCTGTAAATTTCTTTCTCTGCAGGGCTGTGGGAGAGAAAGTCACTTTCACGGTAGATTACAAAATATCCCTTTCTCTCTCTTGCTTCAATATACCCCTCGTCACAGAGAAGAGAATAGGCGTGCTCGGCAGTGATAACACTTACGCCCGATTCTTCGGCAAGAAGTCTTTTTGACGGAAGCTTACGGTCAGGCTTATATACTCCGTCGGTTATATCCTGACGGAGCTGACGGTAAAGCTGCATATATGCTTTTTCTTTTGAAGAAGAGTCAATTTTATATTTCATCTGAGTATACTCGTTTCTTTATTTTCTAAATATACCTGCATTCTGAGCGCCTTCACGGAGTGTCTGAAAATCGGAGAGGAAAGCGGTTCTTTTTTCTGCGTTGTCGGTTATTTCACGGGGATGATAGGTTGCAAGGAAGAAAAGCTTACCTTTTTTGATAAACTGACCGTGGCTTTTTGCGAGAATAAATGACGGGTCTATCATCTTTCTTGCGGCAGCTTCGCCGAGACAGACAATAATCTTGGGCTTGATGTGGCGCACCTGGCTTCTCAGATGCTCAATACAGCTGTCAAGCTGTTCCTCCGTAGGCAAGGTGTCTCCGGCAGGCTGGCATTTGATAAGATTAGTAATAAAAATATCCTTTTCTTCATTAATATCCATAAGGGTGAAAAATTTTCTGAGCATTTCTCCGTCTTTTCCGGAAAAAGCAATTCCCTTAAGGTCGTCCTTGCCGGTGGGAAAGTCACCCACAAAAAGAATATCGGCATTTTCGTTGCCCTGACCGAAAACTATATTGAGCCTTTCCTCATAAAGGGGGCATTTTTTACAGAGAGTACATTGGTCCTTGATATATTCAAAATCAGCAGAGTACAAGGTAAACACTCCTTTTATTTGTACTTGTATATTCTATTCTACCATAAAAATAAAAAAAGTACACCTTGTATGTTGAAATTAAGAGAAAATTGTTGTAAAATAAAAAGGTAAAGATATTTTAATTGGAGGACATTAAAAATGAACAGACCCGTTTTAATCGAAACATCAGCAAGACATATTCACGTAAGCCGCAGAGTTCTTGATATTCTCTTTGGTGAAGGTTATGAGCTTACAAAGAAGAAGGACCTTTCTCAGCCCGGTCAGTACGCTTGTGAAGAAAGAGTACAGGTTATCGGACCCAAGGGCAGCTTCCCCGGCGTATCTATTCTCGGACCCGTACGTCCCGAAACTCAGGTTGAGCTTTCAGCAGGCGACGCAAGAAGCATCGGCGTTAAGGCTCCCA
>JAZRQQ010000101.1:0-9139 GCA_045649935.1 Acutalibacteraceae bacterium
TGATAGGTTGCATGTGTAAGCGCGGTGACGCGTTCAGCTAGGCAATACTAATAGGTCGAGGGCTTGACCATAAATTCCTTGGTTCAAGTAATGCTACTTTTCCTTGCTTTACTTCCTTTGTTTGGTTTTGAAGGTACATACACAGTCTGCTTATTAAAGTAGGCTGTTTTTTTATATGCAAATATCCCTGACATTGAATTGCTTCAATGTCAGGGATTAGCTTCTTCGGGAAAATCCGGCAAATAGCCACACGTTATTCTTCTCGTTCTTTACTGAGGCACCAATCTGCCCACTTTTCAGTTTTATAAAATCTTTTATACATCGAATGCCCATATTTGCTCCAGCGGGTATATTTTATATCTGCACCAAGCTTTTGAAGCTCAGCGACATAATAGTCGTCGCTGTCTATTCTCACATTGGTATCATCTGATGAGTGAGCTACCCAAAGGGGCGTTTCAGTTAATCTTTGAACATCGTATTTTTCAAAATTACAGTCAAAGCTCAGGCCACCCATTACCGGCACTGCCGCTGCGAAATAACTGGGATAGAGATAAGCAAGATGCCACACACAGAAGCCTCCAAAAGAAGTCCCTGCAATATATATTCTTTTTCTGTCGAAATCTATCGGTAATTCATCAATAAGCTTTTTCACGGATTTCAGATAGCTTTGTATTAGATTGCCACCTCGGTTTGAGCCGAAAGGAGCCTGGGGCATAAGTATGCTGCAATCTTCTTTTAAAATCTGATTATATAAGGGTATGTGATCAAAAAGTTGCGTTATGTTATTGTTTCCCATAGCTCCTGCACCGTGAAACAGTACAAATAAAGGCTTGTTCTTTCTTTTACTTGCACGAAGCCACAAGGGAAAACACATTTCATTCTCTTTATCATTGTACTTGTAAGCAGCTATTCTGCCGCCAAAAAGCTTTGATAACCCGTTGTAGTGCTTGTTGTTATTATCTTCAATCCATTGCTTAGCATTATTATCCTTAATCCATTCCTTGCCTTTGTTTTCCTTTTTCTTGAAATTATAATAATCTTTGTATGCACGCATAATAGGTTGCGGCATTTTCTCCTTTTTCTCAATAGAGGTTTGTGATAATATGTAGAGATAGCCGTCATTGCCTTCAAGCTGTATTCTGTTCAGATATGATTCAAAACCTTCACGCACATTATCTTTAAAAAGTCTGCGGATTGTGTCAAGGTCACTTTCATCGAAAGATATCAGAATCAGACCTACATCAGGAGAGCTTTTTTCTACATAAGACTCAAAAGGTGTAATATCACATAAATAATTATCAATAAGACAACGGAATCTTAAATCGCTCAAAAAAATCACCTCACAGATATGCTTTGTGTCAATTATACTATTTTAAATCTAAAAAATCAATCTGAAGTGAACGTAGGGGACAGATATCTTGTACGAGTGCTAACAAGGTGCCGGTCCCCGAAATTGCAAAAGGTCATCCTGAACTGTGCGAAGGAGTGAAAGATTCTTCACTGCGTTCAGAATGACAGGGGAAAGGTTCAGAATGACAATCGGGTTAAGAGTTAAACATTAAAAGAGGTAACACGGTCAAAATCCGTATTACCTCTTTGCTTTTTTTGTGACAAGGAGAAATATCTCCCTTAATCAATATACAAATCTCTTATACCCTCTAAGGCTCTTATTGCCGAAACGGTCATATTAAGGCCTTCCTCATCCTTCGGGAAGATAACCGCCTTCATTACAATAGAATCGCTTTTGCGCTTTGTAGAGACGCTGTCTGCATATAAAACCTCAAGGGTGTGGAGACTTCCGCCGTATCTTTTTATAATCTCTCCGATGTCAGATGCCTGGCGTGAAAGATTCTCTGCTTCTATATAGAGATTCTTTGAGGGATGCCCTTTTGCAATAAATCTCTTTAAGGTGTTAAGGGTAATGTAGATGAAAAGAGTCGTTACAAGAGCTCCGATATAATAACCTGCACCAACGGCAAGTCCTATACAGGAAACAGCCCACAGTGATGCGGCAGTTGTAAGTCCCTTGACGGTGAAGCCCTCTCTGAGAATAGTGCCCGCACCGAGGAAGCCGATACCGCTGATAACCTGAGCACCGAGTCTTGTGGGGTCAAAGCTTGAAAGTCCTTCGTATTCCTGAAAAACAAAGCCGGATGTCATCATTACAAGGGTAGAGCCGACAGCAACAAGAATATGGGTTCTGAAGCCTGCAGGACGGTGTGAATGCTCTCTTTCGAAACCGATAAGACCGCTGAAAAATACTGTAAGAGTAAGCTTTATAACAGCATCAACGGCAAACTGAACACTTGCATTCCCGTATAAGCTTATAAAAAAATCTTTGATAGCTTCCAAGTGTTCCACCTCCTTCGTTGATATTTTATTATTATAGCACCCATTATGTGAAAAATCAAATATATTTATATTTCTTACAAATTTAATTTGTTCTTGATTATCTGCAGTTATTAATGTATAATAATACTGAATGAAATATTTTTTCGAAAATAATGCCCGAAAGGATGATTTTAATGGCAGTGAATAAAGTTAAGCTTTCAATCGGTGGAACAGAGTATTCCATCTTAGCTGAGGACGATGTAAATTATGTCAGGGAGCTCGGAAGAGAGCTGGACAGAGGCTTTGCAAATATTATGAAGGCTAACAAGACAATCTCCACCACTCAGGCGGCGGTTTTACTTGCTCTTGACTATGCTGATGAATCCAGAAAGGCAACCGCAACTGCTGACAGACTCCGTGAGCAGATCAAGGATTATCTTGACGATGCTTCCGATGCCAAGAGTAAGGCAGACTGGGCGAGACATGAGGCAGAGACACTTAAAAGAGAGCTTGAAAATGCGAAGCTTGAGGTTAAGAGACTTAAGGCTGAGCTGAAGGCTGTTATGGACAGTGTAACAGAATAAAGAGATGAAAAAAATTGAAATATTAGCTCCCGTCGGTTCTCAAGAGGCACTTTACGCCGCCGTGCGTACAGGTGCCGATGCCGTTTATATGGGCTGTAAAAACTTTAATGCAAGAATAAAGGCAGATAATTTCGGTGACGAGGATATAAAGAACGCCATTGATTATTGCCATTCTCACGGCCTTAAGGTCAATATTACTCTTAACACTCTTATCAGTGACAGTGAAATTCCCGAAGCCCTTGAAACCGTAAAAAAGCTTTGCTCCTGGGGTGCAGATGCCCTTATACTTCAGGATCTGGGATTTGCTTCGCTTATCAGAAAGGCCGCGCCCGATATTGAACGTCACGCCTCGACTCAGATGTCGGTGCAGACAGTAAGCGGTGTAAGATTTCTCGAAAAAGAGGGTTATACAAGAGTTGTTCTTCCCAGAGAAATGACAAAGGAAGAAATAAAGAATATAAAAGATAATACTGATATTGAAATAGAAATCTTCGTTCACGGCGCTCAGTGTATGTGCGTTTCGGGACAGTGCTATATGAGCAGTATGTTCGGTGGAAGAAGCGGTAACAGAGGACTCTGTGCCCAGCCCTGCCGTCTGCCCTTTGCAGCGGAAAACGGAACGGGAAACGATCTCAGCCTCAAGGATTTATCTCTTATTGAAAGGGTTGAGGAGATAAGACAGACAGGTGCCGACTCACTTAAAATTGAAGGAAGACTAAAGCGCCCCGAATATGTTGCTGCGGCAGTAACTGCACTCAGAAGCAGCCTCGACGGCGAGCTTAAGGAGGATATACTTTCCAAGCTCAGAGCTGTCTTTTCAAGGTCGGGCTTTACCGACGGTTACTTCACCGACAACCGTGGCAGAGAGATGTTCGGCATAAGACAGAAGGAGGACGTAACGGCGGCTACCAATCAGGTGCTTAAGGATTTGTCAAGGCTTTACGAAAAGGAGACGGGTATGATTCCCGTAAGCTTCCTTCTTACTGTTCTTGAAAATGAAAAGGTTTCACTTTCGGCTTCTGCTATGGGTAAAACTGTTTTCTGTGAGGATGAATATATTCCCGAAAAGGCGGTCAATAAGCCTCTTACAAGAGAAGCTCTCACGGAAAGAATTTCAAAATGCGGCGGTACACAGTTCTATGCTGAAAAGGTTGAGATTGATCTTGATGAAGGTCTGATTGTACCCGCAAGTGTAATAAATAATCTCAGAAGAAATGTACTTACTGACCTTGAAAATGCTATTAAAGGTGTAAAGGCGTTCAACTTTACAGATGTAGAGCCGAAATTCCCTGAATACAAGGCAGCTTCAGGTCTGAAATTCAATGTAAGAGTAGCAAGACTCAGCCAGATACCCGATAATTTAGATAATGTTGAAAACTTATATATTCCACTAAATTTTGAGGAAAATTTAGTGGAAAACGTGAAGAAACTCCCTGTTTCTGTGGGAATTGAGATACCGAGAGGCATTTTCGGTAACGAAATTATTGTTGAAAAGTACCTTCAGAGGGCAAAGAAATGTGGAATTAACATTGCTTATTGTCTTACAATTGACGGTCTTGCCCTTGCTCAGAAGTGGGGCTTTGAGGTTCATACGGGCTTTACTATGAACGTTTTCAACACGGCTTCTGCGACATTTTTAGAGGGCAAAGGTGTAAAGGTTGTGACCTTGTCACCTGAACTTACACTCAAGCAGATTTCTAAAATCGGCGGAAGTGTAAAAAGGGGTATAATCGGCTACGGCAGACTGCCTCTGATGCTTACAAGGAACTGTCCCGTCAGAAACGGAACGGACTGTAAGGAGTGTAAAAGTCAGAAATATCTCACTGACAGAAAGAATATGAAATTCCCTGTTGTCTGCTCCTTCGGAGTAAGTGAGGTGCTTAATTCTCAGCCTTTATATTTAGGTGACAGAATGGATGAAATTGAAAATGTTGACTTTATCACCTTCTGGTTTACTAAGGAAAAAAAGGAAATCTGTGATGCGATACTCGATGCATACCGTAAAGGTAAAGGCGTAAAGGGTGAGTATACACGTGGACTTTATTACCGCGGACTCGAGGGGTAAAAGAAAGGAAAATATTATGTCAAAAAGATCAGATTACTTATCATGGGATGAATACTTTTTAGGAATTGCAATGCTCTCCTCCTACAGAAGCAAGGATCCCAACACTCAGGTAGGTGCCTGTATTGTCAACGATAAAAACCGTATAATGTCTGTAGGCTACAACGGCTTCCCTATGGGCTGCAGTGACGACGACTTCCCCTGGGAGAGAACGGGTGACGCTTATGATACAAAGTACCCTTATGTATGTCACGCTGAGCTTAATGCAATACTTAACTGCAGAGGCATCAATCTTGAGGGATGCAGAATCTATGTTGCACTTTTCCCTTGCAATGAATGTGCAAAGGCAATAATTCAGTGCGGTATCAAGGAGGTTGTATACCTTTCCGATAAGTATGCAGATACTATGGGAACAAGAGCCTCCAAGAGAATGCTTACAGCTGCCGGAGTAAAGCTTACAAAGCTTTCTCCCATAAAAGATAAAATCATTATTGACCTTGACGAAAACAAGGTATAAAAACTTTTTTATGCATATAAAAAAACCATTGTATCGGCTTTTCAGCTTTTACAATGGTTTATTATTTTGTTTTATTTTATTTGCCGAAGATACTCCTGATACCGTTGACTGCTGAGTAGTAGCCCCACTTGAAGAGACTTGCAAGTCTTTCGGGTCTTGTGTGATTGCCGGAAACGTTGTTGAAAACAAATCTGTTATACACAGCGGGATCGTCAAGGTCGAAGCAATCGGAATAGAAGATTGTTTCTGTTTCATAATCAGAAAGATCTTTTTCGTCAAGAGTAATAACTCTGCCACCACGGTTAAGATCACCGTAAGAGCCGAGACCTACAGCTACAGTCTGAATAATATCAAGTGACTTGTAGGGGAGAACAAAGTTGTTCTTGTGGTCGTGACCGACAGCAATACCGAGAACGTTACCGTTTTCTACAAGTGAGTCAGCCTGAC
Source organism: Acutalibacteraceae bacterium (assembly GCA_045649935.1). Lineage (GTDB taxonomy): Bacteria > Bacillota > Clostridia > Oscillospirales > Acutalibacteraceae > UBA6857. Next base: position 5,942 of record JAZRQQ010000101.1, read on the forward strand.
CGTTGGTGTATTCGGGAGGACAGCAGGTTTCGTTAAGATAGACACCTTCGCCTCTGTATTCTTCGGGAAGCACATAGAACTTACCGTCCTTTTCAAAGGAGAAGCCCTTGTCTTCTTCCTTAAGCTCAGGTACTGTTTCAAGTAAGCCGTAAACCTCGGGAGGAATAATGTGCTGGAAAGCAAGAGAAGGGATGGGAGTACCGCCGTTTTCCTTAGTGAGGGCAGCCTCGGTTTTTTCGTACCACTTTATCTGATCCTTTGCTATACAGCCGTAACCGCCAAGGTCATTTTCGGTGTTATATTCCTGGGAGTCGAAGAACCAGAGATTAAATACCTTCTTGTTTTCATCCTTGCTTGACATAATAGGAATATTATATGTACCGCAGCCCGTAAGCTCTTTAGCCTCTTCAGTTTCTGCACCTACAAAGCAGGAATAGCTCTGATAGATTTCAAACTGTTCATCCTTGGTATTCTTGTTTTCGAAATCGTGGTTACCGAAAACGGCTGCAACCTTAATACCTCTTTCTTCAAAGAGCTCCATAAAGTTACTGATATTCTTTTTTGTCATCCATTTTGTATAACAGGTACCGGGGCCGATGTTGTCACCGGTGAGAACAACAAGGTCAGGCTTTACTGTGTCCAGAATATAATTCATAAATATTCTTGTGATAGGACGTAATATAATGTTATCCTGAATGTCTGCAAGCTGCAGAATTGTAAATTTACCGTCTTCACCGAACTGAAGCTTTGTTTCATTTTCAAAAACAGCGCTACTTGTTAAAGTAACGCTGCCCGAAATCATAACCAAAGTCAGCAGAAGACATAAAAACTTTTTCATTTATGTCACTCCTGAATTTTTTATTTCTGTTTTGAGTATTTGAGTCTGTAAACAAGATTCATAAGAACGGAGTCGAACTTGCCGATTGACTTAGTACCGCCGAAGAGCTCGCTTGCGATATAGGTCTTGCAGTTCTTTTCCATAACCATTTCAGTTGCACCTGCTTCGTCCTTGTTGGGACCGCAGCATACAGCACCGTTATCCTTAAGAAGAACAGCATTTCTGCCCTTGCCCTTAAGAGCTTTGGCTACCTTCTTTGATGATTTCATTGTATCACCGGGGTTGAAGGTTGCGCAGTTTATGGTAACACCTACAATCTGAGCAAAGTCATCAAGGAAGGGCTTTACTGTTGTGCCGATTTTTGAAGCGGCAGTAATAGCATCCTTCTGTGAGTGAATGATAGCGCCGATATCCTCACGCTTGTTATAAATAGCCTTGTGCATATCTGCCTCTGAGGGATACTTGTCACCCTCGATAAGCTCGTCACAGCAGGGGCAGAGACCGATAACGGAAACCTTGTTGCCTTCCTTGTCGGAAAGAATGATTGCGTCATCAATTCTTACACTGTCATAAGCTGTGAGCTTAGGTGCGGGAAGCTCAGCCTTTGCTTTTGTTTCAACGATATAGTTGTAAACGTCATTAAAGCCTTCAGCAACCTTATTTGTAACCTTGTTGTATTTCTTTGCGATAAACTCTTCGCAGACCTTTTCAACCTCATTGGCTACCTTGAATGCATCGTCATAGTCTGTACCGAGACAGACAGCACCGTGATGCTTCATAATAACAGCCTTTGAATCTGAGCGCTTGAGAGCAGCAACAACACCGTCACGGAGCTTGCCTGTGCCGGGAAGACCGTAAGTGCTTACGGGAATATTGTTACCGATGAGCTCCTTGCTGTAGCCTTCGATATTGTTGATATCACAGCCGAGAGCAGACACGATTGAAGCGTTAGCCTGATGGGTGTGAATAACAAAGTTTACGTCGGGACGGTTGATATAGCACTGTGCGTGGAGTCCCTTTTCGCTTGAGGGCTTAACGTCGCCTTCGTAGGAAAGGTCTTCAAGCTGAACGAGAATAATATCGTCGGGAGTAAGACCTTCGTAAGCCTTGCCGCTGGGAGTGATAACGAACTGCTTGTCGTCGATACGGCAGCTTACGTTACCCCATGTACGTGCGATAAGTCCTGTTGAAACCAGCTGCTTACCGGCTTCAACAACAATTTCTTTAGCTTTTAAGATGTCCATTTTAGTACCTCACCTTAATTTAGTTAAGACAAGGCAGACAAAGAGCCTGCCTTGAAGAATGTTATTTTAATCAGCCTACGCAGGTGATGTTTGCAAGAACCTTGTCGAAGCGTGAAAGAGCATCGTCGATCATTTCTTCGTTATAAGCAGCTGATGTGTAAAGTCTTGAACCAGCAAGAGTTACAAGACCTTCAGCCATGTAAGCAGCACCCATATGAGTCATTGCAGCCTTACGTGCGCTTGTTTCCTTAAGAACGTTGGGGATGCCCCAGGGCTTGTTCCAGTCGATTGAGAAGTGCATTGTACCAACTGTTTCAAGGTGACATACTGAACCCTGGTTGAATGCTACGAAGGGAAGGTTGTACTTGTCGATAATCTGGTTGAGACCTGCAGTGATTCTGTCACCCATAAGGCCTGCCTTCTGACATGCGTTCTGCTTGTCGATTTCTTCAAGTGTGTAGTAACCTGCAACACAAGAGATGGGAGTAGCTGCAAGAGTACCGCCGCAGAATGCCTTCTTGATCTTCATGCCGCTTGCATCAAGACCTGCGCCCATGTACTGCATATATTCTCTCTTACCGCCGATACCGCCTGCACCGGGATAACCGCCGGCGATAACCTTACCGAAGATTGTGAGGTCGGGTTCTACGCCGAAGTAGCCCTGAGCACCTGCCATACCGATACGGAAGCCTGTAACAACCTCATCGAATACGAGAAGAGCACCGTACTTACGGCAAAGTCTTTCAACGCCCTTGTTGAAGTCCATGTCAAGAGGACGTGTACCGCTTTCGGGACCGATGGGCTCGATGAATACAGCAGCTGTACCGCCGTTGAGCTGATTTCTTCTGAGCTTCTTTTCAAGGTCGTTAAGATCGTTGGGGAAGAATTCCTGTGTATCTCTCATAAGGCGCATGGGAACACCGCTTGCCTGTGTGAACTTTGAGCCGGGAACACGGATACCGTAACCGAGCTGATCTGACCAACCGTGGTAAGCGCCGCCCATCTTAAGGATGTGCTTTTTCTTTGTAGCAAGACGTGCAACACGGCAAGCTACCATACAAGCTTCAGTACCTGAACCGAGCATACGGAACATATCTACTGTGGGAACTGAATCTG
>JAZRQQ010000102.1:0-12640 GCA_045649935.1 Acutalibacteraceae bacterium
TTCATAACCTTTGCGGCAAGTGGCGCCCAACTTCCGTTTTCGATTAAACCTACCGTGCGGTTGCTGAAATTTCTTTCGGTTAAGTGGTTTATAAATTCACGCATAAAGGGGAAGATTTCACCGTTATAGGTGGTGGTTGCAAGAACTATTTTTCCGTAGCGGAAAGCATCCTCAACATTCTCTGCCATATCTGAACGGGCAAGATCATTTATAACTACCTTCGGACAATTATTCTTTTCAAGCTCCTCTTTAAGCAATTCAACTGCTTTTCTCGTGTTACCGTATACGGAAGTATAGAAAATACACACACCGTCACTTTCAACACCGTAAGATGACCAAGTATTATATAAACCGAGATAATAGCCGAGATTTTCTTTAAGCACAGGACCGTGAAGAGGACAGATAATTTCAATATCAAGGCCGCTGAGCTTCTTGAGTGTATTCTGTACCTGAACACCGTATTTACCGACAATACCGAAATAATATCTTCTTGCCTCACATGCCCAGTCCTCATCTGCATCAAGGGCACCGAACTTTCCGAAGGCATCAGCTGAGAAAAGAACCTTTGATAAGCTGTCATAGGTCATCATAACCTCAGGCCAATGGACCATAGGTGCAGTACAGAAGGTAAGCTTGTGATTGCCGAGAGAAAGCTCATCTCCGTCCTTGACAACAATGCGTCTTTCAGCAAAATCAACACCGAAAAACTTGTTCATCATTGTAAAAGCTCTGTCTGTAGCAACGATAACGACATCGGGATATTCCTTTGCAAATTCATAAACATTAGCAGAATGATCCGGCTCCATATGCTGAACAATGAGATAGTCAGGCTTTCTGTCACCGGAAGCTTTTTTAATATTTGAAAGCCATTCATCTCTGAAGTTTCTGTCAACAGAATCCATAACGGCAATCTTGTCATCAAGAATAACATAGGAATTGTATGCCATTCCCTCAGGAACAATATACTGACCTTCAAACAAATCAATTTTACGGTCATTTACACCTACATAAATAATGTCTTTACTTATATTCATAATTAAACCTCCTTGTATTTATCCTAATAATACATCAAAAACAAGCATCACACAAAAGCCGATAATAAGAGAATATGTCGCTCCGCTTTCATTTCCGTGCGAATGAGTTTCGGGTATCATTTCATCACTTATAACATAAATCATTGTGCCTCCCGCAAAAGCAAGAGCAAAAGGCAGAACAGCACTTGCAACCGTAACTGCAAAATAGCCGAGAAGTGTTCCCACAACCTCAATTATACCCGCAATGACGGCAAACCCGAATGTTCTCAGATGGCTCATTCCCGTAGCAAGCATCGGTCCGATAATGACCATTCCCTCCGGGATATTCTGAAGTGCTATGCCCGCCGCAATAGTAACGGCTTCACCGACATTTTCTGTACCGAAGCTGACACCTGCAGCAATTCCTTCAGGAAGATTATGTATCGCTATGGCAATTACAAAAAGTAAAATCTTATCAAGCTGCTTCTGATTTTCAGGATGCTCTTCATAATCAACACCCGTAAGTCTGTGAAGATGAGGTACAATTTTATCTACAAGATTAATGCATACCGCACCGCAGAGAACTCCTGCAATTGTTACAAGCAGGCTGTATTTGCCACCATAATCAAGCGACGGAACAATAAGCCCGATTACCGCCGCTGCAAGCATTATTCCGGCAGCAAAGGACAATACTATATCACTGAACTTATGACTGATTTTTTTAAACACAAAGCCGAGAACGGCACCTATTACCGAAGCTCCACCAACGCCAAGTGCTGTAAGTAAAACTAACATCATACTGTCACCTCCCGATAATTATATCATAATCTTCAGTTAATTTAAAGAGAAAATCAAAATTCAGAAAGAGATATTATGCCTCCAAAATCTGTCAACGGAAAATCAAAGGATATAATTTCAATATTTCTGCAATCCAAAAAGCTCTTTATTTCATTATAATTACGGTGCTTTGTTATATCACCGAAAAATAATATTTCATTTTTGCTGATTTTACCGCTTGCGCCTCCGATAAACCCGTATTCGTGTCCGTCGAGAAGAATATCTCCTTTTCCTATCAGAAGGCAATCAAGACCATTTTCTGAGGTTTTCTGAGCAATCGATGTATCATCAGTTATTATGGATTGATTATCAATGACAAGTACCGAGCATTTTGCATATCCTTGTTTTACATCAACAACTCTTAAATCACATATATTTTCACTAACAGCTATATCAAAGTAATTTCTTTTACCTATAATATAATCACCGACTATTGCGTGATTGAGAATTATATCATCAGGATACATACCCTTTACACAATTATAACTTTCAATAACATCAAAGCCTTTTATTTTCAGAATGTCAGCAAGGATTTTCTGCTTATTGTCAACAATAATTTTTCCGTCACCCAAATATAAAGCTGAGATATCTGCATGGTTACAGATTGCCTTATCAACTAAAGAATTTTTTTCGGTACAGAGAATCTCTGTACCTCTGCTTTCAAAAAATTCAATCAATTCTCTGTTAAGTCCACCGCAAATAATCAGGGATACCTTACCTTCGGGCAGATTGGGATATTTAATAAATCTTATCATAAAATTATTGCCTCGAAAGCTTGTCTTATTGTTCTGACACCGACAATTTCAATTTCTTTCATAAGAGCGGAAGAAATATTTTTCATATTTGCCTGCGGAATAATACATTTGTTAAAGCCAAGCCTTGCAGCTTCCTTTATTCTCTGCTCACAGTGAGAAACACCTCTTATCTCACCTGCAAGTCCGACCTCTCCGAAAGCAAGAACATCATCTCTGAGAGCATAATCTTTAAGTGAAGATACGAGAGCCATAACTATTGTAAGGTCAAGAGCAGGCTCGTCCAGCTTAAGACCTCCGACTATATTTATATAGGCATCCATATTGCCGAAGAAATAACCGCCTCTTTTTTCAAGAACAGCAATAAGCATTGCCATACGACTGAAATCAAAACCGTTAGAAATTCTTCTTGGATTACCGAAGCCCGTTGCAGTAACAAGCCCCTGAATTTCTGCAAGAAGAGGCCGCGAGCCTTCCATTACACAGGCAACACAAGCGCCGGGAGTGTTTTTAGGTCTGCCGGAAATAAGCATTTCAGAAGGATTTTCAACCTCCTTAAGACCTGAATCGAACATTTCAAAAACACCTATTTCATTGGTGGATCCATATCTGTTTTTAACTGATCTGAGTATTCTGAAGGAAAGATTTCTTTCACCCTCAAAATACAGAACGGCATCAACAATATGCTCGAGCACTTTAGGTCCGGCAATATTACCGTCCTTGTTTACGTGACCGACCATTATAATCGGAACAGAAAGAGTTTTGGCAGTTCTCATAAGCAGATTGGAGCATTCCCTTACCTGCGTAACACAGCCGGGAGAAGAATTGAGCTCCGTAATATTCATAGTCTGAATTGAGTCCACTATTACAAGGTCAGGGGCAGTTGAATGAATATGCTCACATACAGCCTGAACATCAGTTTCGCAGAGAATATAAAGATTTTCTGTGGATACCTTAAGTCTGTCGGCACGAAGCTTTATCTGACTGTATGATTCTTCACCCGAAACATAGAGTATTTTAAGCTTTCTGCCAAGCTGCTGACATATCTGAAGAAGAATTGTTGATTTACCGATACCGGGATCACCGCTGAGAAGCACAAGGGAGCCTTTGACAATACCTCCACCGAGTACACGGTCAAGCTCACCCATTCCGGTCTTATATCTGAGTTCATTATCCGGCTTAATCTCACCTAAGGAATAGGACGTAACGCTCCTGCTTTTTGCCGAAGAAGATTTTCCTTTTGATGTTACAGCTTCACGTACCTCTTCTTCAAGACTCGCCCATTCACCACACTCAGGACATTTACCGAGCCATTTCGGAGTCTCGTATCCGCAATTACTGCACACGAAAATACTTTTTGTTTTCACTGCCATTACTTTTTTCTCCTTGAGATTTATTAACTAAATATTTTTCAAGACCGTTTACAATTGATTCAGCCATCATCTGCTGATAATTATCATCAGAAAGCTTTTCAGCTTCCGTTACATTGGACATAAAACCGCACTCAACCATAACTGCAGGAGCTTGTGCATGATAAAGAAGATATATATCAGAGGTACTTTCTTTAATCATTCTTGTGTTCTCCGGTTGAATATCCGAAACAATACTTTTCTGGATTTCTGCTGCTATTTTTTTACTTTCAGTATTATTTTTAGAATAGAATACCTGTGCACCGCTATATTTACTCTCAGTAAAATAGTTCTGATGCACAGAAAGGAAGATACAATTCTTATAGCTTTCCATAATCTTCATACGGTTATGTATATCTGAAACCTTTTTTTCTCTGAGCTTAGTTGCACTTTCATCATAAATGAGATAATCCCCGTCACGCACAAGAGAAGTCTCATAACCTTTAGTTAAAAGAATATCATTGATTTTAAGAGAAATTGCAAGGTTGATATCTTTTTCAAGAATACCGTCAGCTGACTGTGTTCCTCCGTCTTCACCACCGTGACCTGCATCAATAATAATTACGGGAGCTGTATTACCGGAAACTCTGACTGCACTGACAAGAGAATCGGAAAGATATAATAAAAGCACGAAGGAAAAGAACAGCACAAAGGTACCTGATAAAAGAAATGCCTGTTTCAGATTAAAGGTAAGGTATAAACCTCTTTTCATAATATCACCCAATAAAATTTTATGGTGATATAACGTAAGATATAACTATTATATTTTACAACATACATAAGAAATAATCAATATAAAGCTAAAAATAAAAGTCCGCATAAGCGGACTTTTAAATCTCAGAAAATCATCTGAATTTTAATTTAAAGAATATATCAGATTCCGTTTTCATCAAAATCAAATACTGCCTGAAGAGCAATATCGATTGCTTTACCGATTGTTTCGGGAATGAGGATATCTGCAGTATCAAGTCTTGTATGATAATATCTTGCGGGAGCAGGATCCATAGCAACAAGGCTTGCTGCTTTAATTCCTGCCTGAGATGCAGCGGCAGCATCGGTTGAGCCGAGAGGAATTGCTCCTACGGGAACATCCTTACCGCACTTCTCAGCGGCGTTTTTAAGAAGCTTACATACATCACTGTCATTTTTAACCATACCGGTCATATCTTTTTCATAAATCATCATATATTCTTCGTCACGTATAGTGTCGAAGCTGACAAAAATTGTTTCAACGCCATCATTTTTATACTCGGGATGAGCTTCAAAAAATGCTTTTGAGCCTCTGAGACCTGCCTCTTCACCACCTGCAAGCATACATACAACCTCAGTGTTTTCAAATCTGATATCATTGTCAGAAAGGAATTTAAGAACAGCTGAAGAAACATAACAGCCTGTAAGGTCATCATTTGCACCGTCAACATAACGCTTACTGTCAGTAAATTTGAAAAGTGCACCGTAAGCAGGAGCAAAAGCTAACTGACCTAATGCCATCTTCTTAATCTTTGAAAGGTTCTTACTCTTAAGTGCAACTGCAGTAGTTGCAGCAGTATAAGCAAGACCGGCAATAGCATAGCCTGCAACCATAATAACGCCGTGAGAGCCTAATTTATATGTATAAGTCCATTCGGGAGCAGAGTCAGAATGACCGGAGAGAATAATTCTGCGTTTTGTTTCACCGGATGCTTTTCTTACTGCAATAACATTACCTGACTCTTTTTCTTTGAAAAACGGATCAAGGCATTTTTTGTAGAGAAGAAATTCACCGACAATAGCAGAAAGAGCCGTACCCATAAGAGCAACAGAGCCAAGGGCTGTCTTTTTATTCTTATGTGCAGCGAGAAGATTACAGCCTGTTGCACCTAAAAGGCTTGCACCTGCAATAGGAACAAAGGACATAAAGGCATCAGGGTTTACCTTGAAGGTTTCACGCCATGCTTCATCACTATATTTTTTCAGATCTTCAAGCATAAATTTCTGAGCGTTTGTTTCTCCGTCTTCTCCGCAAGGACGGGGACCGAATTTTTCACATACTGTTTTTATGCCGTCGGCAGCATACATACTCAGATCGGTAATACTGATTTTTGATTTCTCAAGTAATTCACGGTAGTTCATATCAATGTCTCCTTAAAATATTCTCTTTGTTTAATTATATAATCAAGTCGGAAAATAATCAAGAGATACGGGAGCATAAGTTGTAAATAGTATTATTTTTTATAAAAGCTGCAAAAATAAAAGTCCGTAAAAACGGACTTTTACTGTTTTTATTTTACTTCAACTCTCCAGCCGTAGGGATCTTCTCTCTTACCCCACTGAATACCTGTGAGTTCGTCATAAAGCTTCTGAGTAAGTTCACCGATACCACCGTCACCGATTGTCATAACATCGTCAACATAACGGAGCTTACCTACGGGTGATACTACAGCTGCAGTACCTGTACCCCATACCTCTTCAAGAGTACCGTTCTTTGCTGCTTCAACAACCTCGTCAACAGAAATCTTTCTCTCTTCAACCTCGTAACCCCATGCCTTACAAACATTGATAATTGAATTACGTGTGATACCGGGAAGAATACTACCGTTGAGAGCAGGTGTAATTACCTTGCCTGCAATTTTGAACATAATATTCATAGCGCCGACTTCTTCAATATACTTTCTCTCAACACCGTCAAGCCAGAGAACCTGTGAATAACCACTGTCGTGTGCCTTTACCTGAGCAATAAGAGAAGCAGCATAGTTACCGCCTGTCTTTGCAAAGCCCATACCGCCTTTTACAGCACGTACATATTCGTCTTCAATCCAGATACCTACAGGAGCAAGACCGCTTTCATAATAAGCACCTGAGGGTGAAAGAACGATAATGAACATATATGTCTTTGAGGGTGCAACACCGAGGAATTCGTCAGTTGCAATTACAAAAGGACGGATATAAAGAGATGTGCCCTCATCAGCAGGAACCCAATCTCTGTCAACATCTACAACAGCCTTAACTGCTTCTACAAAATCGTCTTCGGGAATTTCAGGAATACAAAGTCTTTCATTTGAAGCATTTGCTCTCTTAGCATTCATATCGGGACGGAACAGATAAATTTTATCGTCATCACCACGGTATGCCTTTAAGCCTTCAAACATTTCCTGACCGTAGTGGAATACCATTGCACTGGGTGCAAGTGAAATATTGCCGTAAGGTACGATTCTCGCATCGTGCCAGCCTTTACCTTCAGTATAATTCATAATGAACATATGATCAGTGAAAATATGACCGAAGCCGAGCTTTTCACCTTTAGCAGGTTTAACTTTAGGAGTTGTTGTTTTTGTAATCTTAATATCCATAATCAATACCTCACAATCAATAATCGTAGCCTGTTTTAAGGGCCTTGAGATTTACTTCCATAAGATTTGCCTTTTTGGGAGGAACAACCTTCTTAAGAACATCTTCTGTACCGTCAAAAGAAAATGCTTCACTCTCTTTAATGAGTTTACCCATAAGGATCATATTGGCAAGAGTTGAAAAGCCTTCATCATTTGCCATCTTTGTAGCAGGAACAGAAAATACGGTAACATCATCTCTTTCAGGAGCTTCACCGATAAGAGTTGAGTCGATAATGATAATACCACCGGAAGCTACATCCTTCTCGTACTTCTTGAGAGAAGGAAGATTCATAGCAACAAGACAGTCGGGAGCTGTTACAATAGGAGAACCGATAGGCTCGTCACTGATTATAACGCTGCAGTTAGCAGTACCGCCACGCATTTCGGGACCGTATGAAGGCAGCCAGCTTACCTGCTTGTCAGCAAGAAGACCTTTATAAGCGAGGAATTTACCGGCGAAGAGAACACCCTGACCGCCGAAGCCTGCAATTAAAACCTGTGTTGTACTCATTTTATTCCCCTCCTTATTCAGCCTTAGTTTCAGCATCTCTGTCCTTATATACGCCTAAAGGATAATAAGGAATCATTTTCTCATCAACCCATTCAAGTGCCTTTTCGGGAGTCATACCCCAGTTTGTAGGACAAGTTGAAACAACTTCAACAAGTGAGAAGCCTTTTTTATCAATCTGATTCTGGAAGGCCTTTTTAATTGCCTTCTTTGCATTTCTTACATTCTTGACATTGTTTACAGCTACTCTTTCGATATAGCCTGCACCGTCAAGCTGTGAAAGCATTTCAGAAACCTTTACAGGGAAACCGCAATGATCGGTGTCTCTGCCGTAAGGAGAGGTCTGAGTAACCTGACCCGGAAGAGATGTAGGTGCCATCTGACCACCGGTCATACCGTAAATTGCATTATTTACAAATATAATAGTGATATTCTCGTTTCTTGCTGCTGCGTGTACAGTTTCAGCCATACCGATTGAAGCAAGGTCACCGTCACCCTGATATGTAAATACAATATGGTTATCGGGGTCAGATCTCTTAAGACCTGTAGCAACTGCGGGAGCTCTTCCGTGTGCAGCTTCAACCATATCACATGCAAAATAGTTATATGCAAGAACACTGCATCCAACGGGTGCAACGCCGATTGTTTTTCCTTCAATACCAAGCTCATCGATAGCTTCAGCTACAAGACGGTGAATAATACCGTGTGTACAGCCGGGACAATAATGAAGAGGAACATCAAGAAGTGATTTGGGTTTATCAAATACTACCATTATTTTGTACCTCCTTTATAATTTGCTTTGATTGATTCAAGAACCTGTTCGGGTGAAGGAATCATACCGCCGACTCTGTTGCAGAGAAGAACGGGCTTCTTACATTCAGTTGCAAGCTTTACATCCTCCATCATCTGACCCATTGAAAGCTCAACTGAAATAAAGCAGTCAACCTTTTCAGCAGCCTTTTTATAAACATCCTTCGGGAAGGGCCAGAGAGTAATAGGTCTGATAAGACCAACCTTGATACCCTCTTTTCTTGCAGCATTGATTGCATTCTTAGCAACTCTTGCAGCAATACCGAAAGCAGTTACGCAGATTTCTGCATCATCCATCATATATTCTTCATACATAACTTCGTTTTCTTCGATGGTTCTGTATCTTTCAAATCTTTCAAAATTGAGTCTCTCAAGCTCTTCGGGAACAAGTGCAAGTGAATTGATGATGTTCTTCTTTCTCTTACACTCTGTACCTGTTACAGCCCAGGATTTATCATATTCATTAACCTCAACCTCTTCAAGTGAAACAGGCTCCATCATCTGTCCCATTGTGCCGTCAGCAAGAATCATTGATGTCATTCTGTACTTTTCAGCAAGATCAAAGCCCTTGATTGTAAGAGATGCCATTTCCTGAACAGAAGAAGGTGCAAGAACAATCATTCTGAAGTCACCGTGTCCGCCGCCCTTTGTTGCCTGGAAATAGTCAGACTGTGAAGGCTGGATACCGCCAAGACCGGGCCCTCCTCTCTGAACATTGTCAATAAGTGAAGGAAGGTCACTACCGGCAAGATAGGAAAGGCCCTCAGCCTTAAGTGAAATTCCGGGGCTTGAAGATGAGGTCATAACTCTCTTACCTGTTGAAGCAACACCGTAAACCATATTGATTGCAGCAACTTCACTTTCTGCCTGAAGGAAGCATCCGCCGATTTTAGGCATTTTCTTAGCCATATAAGCTGCAATTTCAGTCTGAGGAGTTATGGGATAACCGAAGTAATGACGGCAGCCTGCAAGTATTGCAGCCTCAGCAATAGCCTCATTACCTTTCATAAGAACTTTTTCTGCCATTTCAAACACCTCACTTTTCAACCTTGATTATGCAGTCGGGACACATAGTTGCACAGAATGCACAACCGATGCATTTGCTTTCATCGGTCATTTCAGCCGGTGAATGTCCTTTTGCATTAATTTTGTCTTTTGCAATAACAAGAATTTTCTTAGGGCAGGCAAGTACACACAAGCCACAACCCTTGCACATGTCTGTTTTAAACGTCACTTTAGGCATGTCAATACCTCCATTTAAAATAATTTGCTTTGTAATTTCAAGGGGAAAATTTTCTTTTCCGTCTTTAATAAACTTTCATAAAGACTTTCTTTGCAGGTTGTAAACAGTAACGGAAGAGAGCTGAGCTCACACAGCTCTTCAGTTTTACAGAAGGTGGATATAATATCCTCTGCAGTTGTGATTTCACCGAGATTTGAGTTGTTTACTATGCCCGTAAACTTTACCGATGATACCGCTTCAATCTCTTTCATAACCTCAAATGCCTCACGGGCGTTCTTAGTAAGAGGACGGAAGAAATTAGCAACAAAAATCATCTCGTAGTTGTTCTCTTCATTGATGAACGGTGCAAATCTTCCAAGAGCAATTGCCCCGGCATCATCACCGCCGATATCCATAACTGCATAATACCTTTTATCATTAACGGCACGGTACATATCTTTGGGAAGTGAAGGGATGTCGAGATTTGTATTGGCAAAGTCAGAACAAATAAGCTCTATCCCCTTTTCCCTGAGCTCGTCCTCACTGTCCTTCGTTCTGAAATAAGGATTTACAATATCCAGATCAGCAATCAGAACAGGGTACCCTTCTTCTTTTAAATGCACAGCATAGTTAACTGCTATATTGGTTTTTCCGCTTCCGTAATGACCTGCAAAAAGAGTAATTCTTTTCTGTGTCATATCCGATTCCTTTAATTATAGAATAATTTGTCTGAAATTTCAATATTTTTCAAAGGAATTAAAGCTTATTTCTCTGAATTTTACCGCTGATTGTCTTGGGCAGTTCATCACGGAACACAACAATTCTCGGGTATTTATAAGGAGCAGTATTCTTTTTAACGTAGTTCTGAATTTCCTTTTTAAGCTCCTCAGTAGGTTCAGTGCCCTTTGTAAGAACAATACTTGCTTTTACAACCTGACCTCTGATTTCGTCGGGAGCAGCAGAAACACCGCACTCAAGAACATAGGGAAGCTCCATAATTACATTTTCAATTTCAAAAGGTCCGATTCTGTAACCCGATGATTTGATAACGTCATCGATACGGCTTACATACCAATAGTAGCCGTCTTCGTCACGCCAGGCTGTATCACGGGTGTGATATAAACCGTCGTGCCATACCTCAGCGGTATTCTCTTCGTCGTTATAATAGCCTTTGAACAAACCGCAGGGAACCTTTTTATCTGTTCTGATGCAGATTTCACCGGTTTCACCGTCGGGACATTCATTGCCGTCAGGATTAACAATCACAACATCGTAACAAGGAACGGGCTTACCCATAGCACCGGGCTTGGGAGTAGTACCGATAAGATTACCGATTGTAAGTGTAGTCTCTGTCTGACCGAAGCCTTCCATAATTACAAGACCCGTTGCCTTTTCAAACTGATAGAATACTTCAGGGTTAAGTGCTTCACCGGCAGTAGTTGCATATCTTATTGAAGAAAGATCATACTTTGAAAGGTCTTCCTTTATAAGCATTCTGTACATCGTAGGCGGAGCACAGAAGGTTGTGATATGATACTTTGCAAACATCGGAAGAATATCAGCTGCATCAAAACGGTCAAAGTCATAAGTGAATATTGCACCCTCGCACATCCACTGACCGTAGAATTTACCCCACATTGCCTTACCCCAGCCTGTATCGGAGATAGTAAGGTGAAGGTCATCAGGCATAATTGAATGCCAGTATCTTGCAGTAATAAAATGACCGAGTGCGTACTTATATGAGTGAGCTGCAATCTTCGGATAGCCTGTTGTACCGGATGTAAAGTACATAAGCATTGTATCCTCACCGCAGGGTGCATCCTCTGTGCGCTGATATATGCTTCTGAAGCGCTTGTATTCCGTATCGAAGTTGTTCCAACCTTCTCTGTCATCACCGACGATAATTCTATATTTAAGATCGCCGTAGGTTTCAGCTGCTCTTTCAACCTGTGCAGCTGTCTGACCGTCAGAGGTACAGATAATTGCATTGACGCCTGCTGCTTTGAATCTGTATTCAAAGTCATGCTCAACGAGCTGATTGGTTGCAGGAATAATTACAGCACCAATTTTATGAAGTGCAAGTGCAGTTATCCAGAACTGATAGTGACGCTTAAGAACAAGCATTACCTTGTCTCCCTTTTTAATACCGAGACTAAGGAAATAGTTGGCTGCACGTGCAGATTCCTTCTTCATATCGTTGTATGTAAAACGTCTTTCAGTTTTATCGTTGGAAATATGAAGCATTGCAAGCTTGTCGGGATACTTATCAGCAACAGCATCCACAACATCAAATGCAAAATTGAACTTATCTTCGTTCTTATAGTCGAGTCTGGTTAAAATGCCATTTTCATCCTCTTCTGTTTCAATGAAGTTTTTAACAACAAGCTCATGTGAAACTTTGGATGAAGCAACTTTTTCTACTACCTCTGATTCAACAGATGTATCTTCTCCGGCAACAACAACAGCAAGGAAGGTACAGTCTTTACCGTCAACAGCAATCATACCGTGAGGTGTAGAGCTCTTATAATAAATGCTGTCTCCTTCCTCAAGAATTTCGGTGTGATTACCTACTCTTACCTTAAGCTTACCGGAAAGAACATAGTCAAACTCATGTCCGCTGTGAGTTATTGTACTTACAGGAAGATTCTGAAGCTCTTCCTTGTACTCATATTTTGCAAGGTAGGGCTCTGCAAGCTTATTTCTGAAAAGAAGAGCAAGATG
>JAZRQQ010000103.1:0-20812 GCA_045649935.1 Acutalibacteraceae bacterium
GCCCTTGGTGACCCATCCGCCCTTCGCGCACCTTCCCTTTTAGGGAAGGCTACCTGATATTTTCTTCTATATTGTTGAATTACTATAAGCGGCGCCCCTGAAAGGTAATTCCCTCTGTCAGAGGGAGTGTCACGCAAGTGACGAGGGAGTTCCCGTTTCCGGAGGAAAAGCTGTCAAGCAGTGACTGAGGGATCCCCCGATAAACCATATCAACTAAGCCCACCGCAGAAGCGATGGGCTGAAAGTTTTTTTATTATTCAATTGCCTCAAGTCTTTTTCTGAACTCTTCAATCTTTTCCTTTGAATACATCTTGCTGAGAACAACCATAGCCATATTAGGTGTGAAACCCATAGCAAGAGCCATGTTCTTCATAGGATGGTTAACAAGATCCGGACAAAGATCGTCAACAATCTTCATAACCTCCGGGTCCTTCATGAGTACGCTTAATTTTGTGTCGAAAGAATACTTTGCCATACATTTTTCTCCTTTTATAATATTTAATATACCAAGAATTTTACGGTATATATCTTACTGATTATTTTGCACTTAAGCCTGCTTCAATACCCTTTTCAAGAGCCGCAATATTAAGTGCCATAATTGCAGGATTCTTTGTCTTGAACTTTTCTTCAAGTGACGAGACAACCGCTTCCTTGCTCAATATTCCCGTAGCACCGATAAGCGCACCGATAAGAACAGTATTAGCAACCTTTACGTTACCGAGCTCAAGAGCTATATCGTCAACAGGAACAGCGACAACCCTTACATCATCTCTGTTGACATCATCGGTAATGCGGCTTGAATTGATAATGAGAAGACCGCCTTCCTTGATTGAATCGGAGAATTTACCGTAAGCCTGCTCGTTCATAGCAATAAGTGTATCACACTTTTTTGTTAAAGGAGAGACAATTTCAGTGTCACTGATAATAACTGTACACTTGGCACTGCCGCCTCTCTGTTCAGGACCGTATTCGGGAAGGAAGGTTGAATGCTTTTCCATTTCAATTGCGGTATGTGCCAGAGTAATACCGGCACTCATAATACCCTGTCCGCCTGAACCTGAAAATACAAATGACTTTTTCATTATTCTTCACCCTCCTTATCTTTATAAATTCCCGGCCGGAAATAAGGAATGGTGTTGGTGTTCATATAATCGAGAGTATCAAGAGGGCTCATACCCCAATTTGTAGGACAGTTGGTAAGAAGCTCAATAAAAGTAAAGCCCTTGCCTGCAAGCTGTAATTCAAATGCCTTCTTGATGCCCTTTTTTGCATCGGCAACTCCCTTAGGTGAGTTGAGTGCATATCTTGCAACAAAAACGGGTGCCTCCAGAACAGAAATAAGCTCACACATTTTAAGAGGATAACCCGTTGTCTGAGGATCTCTGCCAAGGGGGGTTGTTGTTGATTTCTGACCGATAAGTGTTGTAGGCGCCATCTGTCCGCCTGTCATACCGTAGGTCTGATTGTTAGCAAAAATAACTGTGAAGTTTTCACCTCTGTTGGCTGCAGACATAATTTCTGCAAGTCCGATAGCGGCAAGGTCACCGTCACCCTGATAGGTAAATACGAGTCTGTCGGGCAGACATCTCTTGATACCTGTTGCTACTGCAGGAGCTCTGCCGTGAGCACAGCCGATATCGTCTCCGCTCCACGAGAAAAGGTTAAGTGCTGAGCAGCCGACTGATACTACATTGATTGCATTCTGCTGCTGATCAAGCTCGTCAATGGCATCAGCTACAAGTCTTGTTGCAAGACCGTGCAGACAACCGGGACAATAGCCTGTAGACATAGGCAGCAGTGAACTTGGTCTCTTATATTCCGGCATAGTCATTCTCTCCTTTCACTACCTTTTCAATAGCTTCATATACACCCTCGTCGTCAAGAAGCATACCGCCTGAACGGCCGTATTCATATACAGGACAGCGTCCCTTTACCTGAAGCTCTACATCCTCTCTCATCTGAGCGGGGATTGTCATTTCAATATCAATAATTCCCTTGACCTGTTCATAGTCAAGACTGTCAAGGCTTGCTTTCGGGAAGGGATAAAGAGTTATAGGTCTTACCATACCGACCTTGTGTCCCTTTTCACGGAGATTGTTGATAGCTTCCTTTGCAACTCTTGCTGCAATACCGTAGGCTACTACAACATATTCAGCATCTTCAAGGAGATACTCCTCAACCTTTACATCGCTCATACCCCACATCTTATAGATCATACCCTTCATTCTGTTGAGCATTTCAAGAGCAGGCTCAGGAAGAATGGGAGTAATCATATGACTGTCTGTTCTGCCGTCAACTCTTGCAAGACACCAGTCCTCTTTACCCTCATAAGTCGTTTCCTTCATTTCGGGAAGCTCAACCTCTTCCATAATTGCACCGAGACATCCGTCCATAAGAATAAGCACAGGACCTCTGTCTCTTTCAGCATATTCCCACGCATTATATGTAAGGTCAACTGCTTCCTGAAGAGTTGCAGGAGCAAATACCATAGCTCTGAAGCCACCGTGACCGAGAGCCTTTGTTGCCTGAAGATAGTCAGACTGTGCCGGCTGGATTGAACCAAGACCGGGACCGCCTCTTGAAATATTTACGATAACTGCGGGAAGCTGTGCGGAAGCAAGGTAAGAAATACCCTCTGCCTTAAGACTGATACCCGGGCCTGATGAGCTGGTGAGTGCTCTTGTACCCGTTGCCGCAGCACCGTATACCATATTAATAGACGCAACTTCACTTTCACCCTGAACGAATGCACCGCCTACCTGAGGAAGTCTCCATGAAAGATATTCGGGAATTTCGTTCTGCGGAGTAATGGGATAGCCTGCAAAGAAACGGCAGCCGCCTCTGACAGCTGCTTCAGCAATAGCCTCACAGCCTTTCATAAATCTCTTTTCCATTCCTGTCCCCTCCTTAAGCCTTTTCCTTTGCAGCAACTTCAATTGCTGCTTCGGGACACATAAGTGCACATATGCCACAGCCTGTACATTTATCTGAATCAATATTTACGGGATAGAAGTGTCCTTTCTGTGATCTCTCCTTACCCATTTCCAGAATGTGCTTCGGGCAGAATTTAATGCAGTAGCCGCAGCCCTTACACATCATCGCATTAATAGTAATCATACGGTGATTTCTCCTTTTCCTCATTGTAAAAGAAAATGCTTTCTGTGCGTGATAACAAAAGTTATCCCAAACAGGTTAAATAGTATTATATCACACTAAACTCCATTTGTAAATTACAAACGGAGTTTATATGTTAAAAATCACTCTTTAATCTTTCTGTCTGCTCTGAGCTTTTCGGGATCGGCTGCTGTCAGCTTCATAAAGTCAATTTTCATAAGAGGCGTTTCGGGAAGCTTGTCCATAAAGATAATATCTCTCGGTACATAGAATTTTGAGAAGTTGTTTTCACAGGTTTCACATATAATTCTCTTGTACTCCTCTTCGTCACCGTTCTTACGCAATGTTGCGTAAAGTCTTACCATTGATCTGCCGTTATCCCAGCCCTGAACGGCACAGCAATCCTTGATAAAATCAAGTCCGCCAAGTATCTTTTCAATATCTGAGGGATATACATTATAGCCTGATATGATAATAAGTCTCTTCTTTCTGCCGGAGAAGTAGAAATAGCCTCTTTCATCCCTGTAACCAAGGTCACCGGAAAGAACCCACTTTTTTCCGTTTTCGTCGGTGTAAAGACCGTAATCCTCGGCTTCGCCGTCCATATAATAGCCTTCCATAATAGTAGGACCGGAAATAACAAACTCGCCCACTTCACCGTCGAGAACTTTCTGATGCTCATCGTTCCAGATTTCAACAGTAACTCCGCGGAGAGCTTTGCCCACACTGCCGCGCTGAAAATCGTCGTTTGAGTTTGTGGTACATACGGAGTTCGTTTCAGTAAGACCGTAGCCCTGTCTGAGTCTTCCTACTGCACCCCATTTTTCAAAGTAAGTATTGAATTCATCAAGGAAGGCATTGGAAACATCGTCACCGCCGCAGAACATTAAACGGACATTCTTAAGGTGAGGACCGTCAAAGCCCTTCTGCTTCATAAGCTTCTGGAACATAAGGGGAATACCCACAAAACCTGCCACTCTGTTTTTCTTCATAAGCTTGACAAAAAGCTTTGCATCGAACTGCATCATAGGAATAATTCTTGCACTGTTACACATAGCCATATGAATTCCTATGCAAAGACCGAAGCAATGGAAGAGAGGTAAAACGATAACCTCTGCCTCTTCACCCGGATCATGAATTTCGTCAAGGTCAGATACACGCCACACAAGCTCATTTATTGATTTAGAGGTAATCTTGATGGTTTTACTTTTACCCGTTGTGCCGCCGCCGTTGAGATATGCACCCAATTCGTCTCCGTTATCGGTCACCTTTTCAGGTACATATGCTTTTGCTATTGCATCTTTATAATAGTATACAGTATTATATTTCGGGTAAAGCTTTTTAACTAATGCTTCACCTATCTTACAGCCTGCACCTTTTATTCCTTCCGAATAGTCAGAGCTGCAACATACCACACAGGGAACACCGCAGTCGTTTATAGTACCGATATGGTCCTTGGCAAGAAGATCAAGAATCATCACCGCTTTGGAGTCAACCTCTTCTATTCTCTCCTTGAGGAAATCTGTTGACATAAGAGGATGAACAAAATTAGTTATTACACCAATGCTGTTCAAAGCATAGAAGGCTACTATACTCTGTACCGTGGTGGGCATAAAAACAGTAACAACGTCACCCCTTTTTACACCTAATTCCTTTTGAAAGAATCCTGCAAGAGCATCCATATCACTAAAAATTTTACTCCGCATATATTTAACGCCAAAATGCTGCATCATATAAACATCATCATATATTTCTGTGCATTCACGCAAATATTCGTAACAGTTTTTGTTTTCCGGTGACTTTAACATATTCTCTTTTCTCCTCTGATATTAAATACGGCGTTTTAAGACAAAACCACCTGTCTATATTATAGCACTGCCATTCTGTATGTTGTTAATTAACTGTGTTAGCACTAAAAAAATTGATTGAACTTTATTAACTGATTATTAAAATAAGCAGCTAATTATGTATAATTTTTATATAATTCGCGCCACATTATTGAAAAATTATGTATCATCTACCCGCTATTTGCTTTTTTCTGAAGAAACTATACGCCTTTTTTCCCCTCTGCGTACAGATACTTTATTAAATTCTCAGCTGTATATTTTTCATCTTCTGAACAAAACGAAAATGTACTTCAGGCTACAAATTCAAAAGTATCAACTGAGCTTTTTCCGATAGAATACAAAGAATATAGCCACCGCTATGGGTGGCTATTTACATATCATTTTCTGCACTTATCAAAGCTCGGATTAAACGCATAGAAATTCTTCTCGTTCAGCTTATCCGTAGCAATCCGTAAGCCCTCACCGAATCTCTGATAATGAACAATCTCTCTTGCACGGAGGAACTTGATAACATCGCATACATCGGGGTCGTCTACCAAACGGAGAATGTTGTCATAGGTTGTTCTTGCCTTCTGCTCGGCAGCCATATTCTCGTGAAGGTCGGTTATTACGTCGCCCTTACTCTGAAGATATGCCGCAGTAAAAGGTACACCCGCCGTACTTGAGGGATAAACACCTGTGGTATGATCAACGAAGTAGGCATCAAAGCCCCACAGTTTTCAGCTGTCATATTTACCGTACGACCTCTTGAAGATACTTTGCCATTTCGCCAACGGTTTTATACTTCACAAAATCTGCGGCAGTAAGCTTTACTCCTAATGTTGACTCTATTTCTGCCACCATACACATGGTATCAAATGAACTCATACCGAGATCAAGCTTGAAATTGTCTTCAGCCTTGATTTCGTCAGCTTCCACGTAGTTTTCAATGATTTCAATAAGTCTTTCGAAGATTTGCATTCAGGTTTTCCACTCCTTTCTTCCCGTGTAACTTTTATTTGATTTAATATTTCTCCAACTGTAATATCCGGGTTTTCAGCACCCAATAAAAGAGCCTTTTCAATTTTGCTGTAAAGCACGGTAAGATCGTACTCAGCCTCCTGCTCACGGCGGTACTCAAAGATAAAATCGAAGCCGCCGTCTGAAGCTCTGTGACTTACTGTTACATATAAGGGTATCATTATCGCACCATTATTGTACCAGATGCTCTTTACTGTATCTGCCATTTCGTCGTTTATTACAGACATTTTCATCATAGGCTGATATGAAAGACCGAAGCTGTCGTAGGTTGAATCGAATTTAGCGTCCTTTGACATTGATTTGTGTCTTTCCTTAAGCATACCGAGGAAGGAAAGTGTTGAATGAAGATACATTTCATTCTGCACCTGAGAAATTATATTTACGCCATCTGTAAAGGTCATTTCGGGCTTTATGATGCTTCTCATAGGCAGGAAGTTGATACGAAGTCCACCGGACTTCTTTTCAGCTATTGTGCCTCTGCGGTTGATAATCATCTTGAATGATACATCCTCCTGATTATCGTTAAAGCAGGAAAGCGCAGTACGCACACCCATTGAAATAAGGGAGAATGCTGAAAGGTTTCTTTCATTACAAAGACTGATAAGCTTTTCGCTACTATCTGCATCCATACTGAATCTTATTGTATCAGCATCTGGGAGTCCCGAATGAATGTCTGCAAAGCGTTGGTGCGGCTTTTTTATCTGCTGAGCCTTAAGTCTGCTTTCAAGCATAAAGTCAGTAAAAATAGGCTCTGTTGCTTTTGCAAGGGAATCAAACCAGTACTGCTTATCAGCTTCACATTGCTCTGAAGTTTCGTATTCAAGCTCTTTTTCGAGCACGGGAATATACTCTCTCATAGGCTTCGGATAAGCAGTCCCCTTGGTTCTGTGCTTATAAATTTCAATTATGTCATTGATAAACACCTTGAGTGAATATGCATCCATTGCAAGATGATGGATTCTCATAAAGATACCGTTGTATCCGTCCTTGAATTTAATGAGAATAATTTTATGTATCTCACAGTTAAACATAGGGATGTTGCTTCTGGCATAAGCGGTGAGCTTTTCTTGTGCCTCTTCGACAGTCATATCACTGTAATCCCATTCGTCGATTATAAGCTGGCTTTTTGGGGTAACATACTGATGAAGCTGAAGCTTTTTACCCATAACAAAGCGAAGTCGCATTGTGTCACAGCGTCTGATTGCCTCGTAAATTGCAGCCTTCATCTCACCCTTATCATAGTCACCTTTCCAATAGTATCCGCAACCGATATTGTTTACAGGATAACCCGAACCATATTTAAGTGACATAAGATACATCATATTCTGTGATCCCGTAAGAGGAAACGCCTTGACTGTTTCACCGCTTTTAAGTTTTATTTCCGTCATTTGCCTCACCTCTTAATAATAGAATTCTGTTCGTTTTATTTTGCCTGTTGATGTTCTTTCAAAAGGCTTTTCTCTTATTCTGAAATTGTAAATTGTTCTGTCTGAATTAAGCTGCATATTAACCTTATCAACAATTTCAGCAAGTATATTTCTTATCTCATCGGCATCTTTCTGAGCAAGGAATGTATCATCATGGTAAATTTCGGCTATTAATTTATCGTTTTCGGCAAAAACAACAACCTCTTTTACCTCTGTGAAATCTGCAAATTTATTCTCTATCTCTTCGGGAGAAATATTTTCGCCGTTTGAAAGAATGATGAGATTCTTTCTTCTGCCCACGAGATAAATGTGATTGTCTTTTATATAACCAAGGTCACCTGTGTGTAAAAATCCGTCAGAGGTAAAAGCATTCGCTGTTTCTTCAGGCATTTTATAATAGCCCTTCATTACACTTGGACCCTTGACCTGAATTTCTCCGTCAACACATCTTACCTCGTCAACACCGATGATTACTCCGTTAGAGTATTTATTGTTTTCGGAAAAGTCTGATGTTGTGATACGGGGACTGCATTCACTCATACCGTAGCCCTGTCTTGCAGTTATGCCGTAAAGAGCAAGCTCATCAATAACCGCCTGACTTAAGAAAGCACTGCCGGCAATCATTCTTCTGAAGTTTCTGCCGACTATTTTCTCAGCGGCTTCACGTTTTGAAAGATCAGGATTTCTTCTTTCGGTGATTTTTATTTTAGTAAGTATAGACTTACACATAGCAGGTACTATTCGCATAATTGTAGGCTCAAAGATGAGTATATTTTTGTAAAGTTCACTTAAGTTACCGTTAAGGCAAAGGCAACCACCGTCATAAAGAGTTTTAAGCACATCGCATGCATAGCAGAAAACGTGATGCATAGGAAGCACGGAAAAGCTCACATCACCGTCATCCATACTGTAGGTATCATAGCTTGAATTTGCTGCAAGGTTACGGTTTGTAAGCATTACGCCCTTTCTCTTACCGGTTGTACCTGAGGTGTAGATTATAAGTGAACAACTGTCGGGGTCTTCCTCAACATCTGAAAGAGCTGCATATTCTGAATCTAAATTATATGTACAGAATATGTTTTCAAACCATATTCTGTCACCTAAGGAAATAACTGTGCTGAGACCGGCGTAGCCTTCTTTGATTTTTTCAGCTTTTAGGAGAAATTCTTCCTCGCAGAAAAGTATATCTATATCCGCATCGTCAAAGAGTATAGAAGCTTCTTCAACAGTTATATCGGGTGAAAAGGGGACAACTGTATTGCCGCTGAAAATCATACCTGTAAGGCAGGCAATGTACTCATAGTTGGTCTTTCCGATAAAAGCAATGTGGATATGCTTCTTGCTTATTGAGCGTATGTATCTGCAGACGGCAAGAGAATCCTCGAAGAATTCTTTATAGCTTTTGACCCTGACTTCACCGTCAACAATATATTTACAAAAATCTTTAGCTGAATAATTACTCGCTGCATATTCAGCAAGCTGTCTGACTGTTGCAAGATTTTTCAATGACCTCACCTCTGTTTTTTGCCCATAAATTGTAATTTTATAAAATGGCAAATTTTATAAAATTATATTATTAAGATTACTAAATGTTATTTACCGGATGTGAACAAATTGTAAATTTGCAACACGGTGTTGCAACACTTTATCGGGATTTGATTTTTTATGAAACACGATTTAAAAAAGTGTTTGAATTCAAATATTTTCTACTTTATAAAGGTTGTGATTTTCTTTATGCATATATTAGGGGCTGTTGTTAAAAAACAACGGCCCCTCTGTTCATTTGGTTAAGCCTTACTTACAATTCTTATCAAACGCCGGGTTGAAGGCATAGAAGTTCTTTTCATTCATTTTATCAGTAGCTATTCTCAGACCCTCGCCGAATCGCTGATAGTGTACTATCTCTCTTTCACGAAGGAACTTAATAACATCGCACACATCTGGGTCATCAACAAGACGGAGGATGTTGTCGTAGGTTGTTCTTGCCTTCTGCTCTGCAGCCATATTTTCGTGAAGGTCGGTGATTACGTCACCCTTGCTCTGAAGGTATGCCGCAGTAAAGGGTACGCCTGCCGCTGAAGAGGGATAAACGCCTGTGGTGTGGTCAACGAAGTAGGCATCAAAGCCGTTTTTCTTTATATCCTCACAGGAAAGGTTTCTTGTCAGCTGATAAACGAGAGTGCCTATCATCTCGAGGTGCCCGAGCTCCTCGGTGCCTATATCTGTAAGCAGACCCTGAAGCTCAGGCCAGGGCATTGCAAATCTCTGACTCAGATAACGAAGTGACGCACCAAGCTCACCGTCAGGACCGCCGTATTGGGAAATTATGATTTTTGCATAAGCCGGGTTAGGCTTTCTGATATTAATAGGATACTGTAAGATTTTCTCATATTGGAACATCAGCAATCACTCCCGCTGTTCACCCAAGGAAAGGGTGTTTTTACCCACGGCTCTGCGTGGCCTTCGTCGGCAGTCAGAGGTCCGTATTTACACCGGTATTCCTTTAACAGTCCACAGTATTTCTCCATATATTTTTTTATAAGCTCCGTTGCTTCCTCATCATTGCAGTGTGTATCAAGATAAAGATGTAAATCCCATATTGCAAAACGCACTGCCATAAGTCTGTGTTTAAGGCTTGATTTTGTATTAATCACCGTGAACACCCCTCAAAGGGAAGATTAAGGCAGGGAAACATTGTACCTGCAGAGAAGCCCTTATCGGCAGCATAAATTTCATTCCACTGCTGATAAGGTACATATGCCATTGCAACCCTGACACAGTCAGGCAGAGCTTCTCTTTCCCTGCAGCCGGAATTACTGCAGGATTCTCTGCGGTTGCCGTAATCGCAGCCACATTCAAAAAAATCCATTCTTCCTCGCTCCTTTAATAAAATTAACAGCATAAAGCCGTCAATATATCATATTCCCGATTAAGGTATAATGTTACAATTGAGAGCAGCCGTAAAATATCTGTTGTCCCGGTGCAGACAAAATAAAAAACAGATATTTCAAGGGGAATTTCCACACTTAAAAACATCTGTTTTCAATTCAGTTATGCGCTTTGAAGCCGTACAAAGGATGTTCTTCCGTATCTGAACGCCGAAAAAAGCTTACCCTTTCATACAACGGTCACAATCAGTCTTCCTTACCTACGAGCCAGTTAAGTGATACGCCGAGAACATCAGCAATTGCAACAAGCTCATAATCACATACGCCTCTGATCTGACCCTCAAGCTTTGATAATCCTGATGAGGTAAGCTCAACACCTCTTATCTGAAGCTGGGTAAGAAGATCAATTTGTTTTATACCTAATTCTTTTCTTTTTGCCTCTATTCTTGCACCGACAATATTACGGTCGCCGAGAGACTGTTTTCTAACTCTCATATTTTTCACACCTTATTAATATTAGAGCATAGAGTTACCCTATGTTCTTATACATCATATGATATCATAATGTATTTTTTCTGTCAAGGCTGATTATAGTAACATTTGATACAATTATATTGACATTTCGTAATTATTTTAGGTATAATTAATACAATCATTTTCAATATTTATGTAAAAAAGGCTTTATTTTCTCAATTTTTATGTTATAATATATTTTAAACTGTAAAAGGGAAGGACTGTTCAGAATGAGTAATACTCTGGAGTCAAGAAATCTTACCATGCTCATGGATTTTTATGAGTTATCTATGGCAAATGCTTATTTTACCAACGGTATGAAGGATAAGATTGTTTATTTCGATATGTTCTTCAGAAAGGTACCCGACAACGGCGGTTTCGCTATTATGGCGGGTCTGCGTCAGCTTACAGACTATCTGAAAAACCTTAAATTTACGCAGAAGGACCTTGAGCTTTTCAGAAGAAAAGGCTTCAACGAGGACTTTATTGAATATCTGCGTGATTTCAGATTTACCTGTGATGTCTGGGCAATTCCCGAAGGCACACCTATTTTCCCCGGTGAGCCTATCGTAATAGTCAAGGGTCCCGTTATTGAAGCTCAGCTTATTGAAACAATGATTCTTCTGACTATTAATCATCAGAGCCTTATTGCAACAAAGGCAAACCGTCTCAAGAGAGCTGCAGGCGAACGACTTGTTATGGAATTCGGCTCAAGACGTGCTCAGGGCTATGACGGTGCTATCTACGGTGCAAGAGCTGCTTATATAGGCGGCTGTGATGCAACGGCCTGCGTTATTGACGAAAGAGACTACGGTGTTCCCGCCGTAGGAACAATGGCTCATTCCTGGATTCAGCTTTTCGGTGATGAGCTCGAGGCCTTCTGTGCCTACGCAAGACAGTATCCGGACAACTGTACCCTTCTCGTTGATACTTATAATGTAATTAGCTCCGGTATTCCCAATGCAATTGAAGCCTTTAAAAGAGAGGTTCTCCCCCGAGGCTTCAGACCTAAGGGAATCAGAATCGACAGCGGTGACATCACCTATCTTTCAAGAAAGGCAAGACAGATGCTCGATGAAGCCGGCTTCCCTGACTGCAAGATTGTTGCAAGTAACTCCCTTGACGAAATCATTATCCGTGATATGCTCATTCAGGGTGCGCAGATTGACTCCTTCGGTGTAGGTGAAAGACTTATTACTGCTGCATCCAATCCCGTTTTCGGCGGTGTTTATAAAATTGTAGCTGTTGAAGAAGACGGCGTACCCGTTCCGAGAATCAAGCTCAGTGAAAATGTACAGAAAATCACTACACCCTGTGCTAAAAAGCTGTACCGTCTTTTCGACAAAGGTACCGGCAAGGCTCTTGCTGATGTTATTACTCTACTTGATGAAGAAATAGATGAAAGCAAGCCTTATGAGCTCTTTGATCCCAACTATACATGGAAAAGAAAAACCGTAACTGATTATGTTGCAAAGCCTCTTCTTGTAAAGATATTTGAAAAGGGTCAGTGCTGCTACAACAATCCCGA
Source organism: Acutalibacteraceae bacterium (assembly GCA_045649935.1). Taxonomy (GTDB): domain Bacteria; phylum Bacillota; class Clostridia; order Oscillospirales; family Acutalibacteraceae; genus UBA6857. The sequence goes on from JAZRQQ010000103.1 coordinate 12,338, forward strand.
TATCAGAGATATCAAGAGCTACTGCAACGAGCAGGTTGATACTCTCTGGGATGAGGTAAAGCGCTTTGAGAATCCCCACACCTACTACGTTGACCTTTCTCAGAAGCTCTGGAGTGAAAAGCAGAAGCTTCTGGACGAATACGCACAAAGAGGCAAATAATATTGAGAACGCTGGAATATAAAATAGAAAAACCCGAGCACGACGGTAAAACTGTTGAGAGCTTTTTAAGAGGCTATGTCAAAATTTCCCTTGCACTTCTGCGCTCACAGAAAAGAGTGGAAAACGGTATTCTTCTCAACGGCAACCACGCCCGTTCAATTGATACAGTTCACCTTGGTGATGTTCTGACTCTGAACATTCCCGACGACGAAAAAGTATCAATCCCCAGTGACTATCCCCTTGAAGTCATTTATGAGGACGAGGATATACTTATTATAAATAAGCCTGCTGAATTACCTATGCACGAATCCCATAACCACCAGGGCGACACCCTTGCCAACGCAGTTGCGGGATATCTTGCAAAAAAAGGAAAGGGTACTACCTTCAGAGCCATCGGCAGACTTGACAAAGGCACATCGGGAGCAGTAGTGTGTGCTCTAAATACCTTTGCTGCATCAAGGCTGTCGGGAAGAATTGAAAAAGAGTATATCGCAATACCTACGGGAATGTACTGTGAAAAAGGAACGATAGACAAGCCTATTTATCGTCCTGATCCGATGAAAACATGCCGTACTGCAGATGACAGAGGAGACAGAGCTGTCACCCACTACACTCCCCTTGAATACGGCAGAAATTATTCTCTTTTATCTATCCGTCTTGAAACAGGAAGAACACATCAGATAAGGGTGCATTTTTCCTATCTCGGTACGCCTCTTTACGGTGATACAATGTACGGCAAGGAGGATAAGGACATCCCCCACCAGGCTCTTCACTGCAGAAAGCTGATGTTCACCCATCCCGTAACGAAGGAAGAAATGACCGTTGAGGCTGACTATCCTGAAGAAATGAAAAAGCTTCTCCGAAGGCTCAGAAGTGAGCAATAAAAAACATCATTTTATAAAGATAAAAAAACCATTGTATCACCCGATACAATGGTTTTTATTTTTATTACCTGATCACTATACTTAATACAGCCTTTATGAATAAAAGTTTATTCACCTCTGCCTTTTTCAGCAGGAATTTTCGGTTTTTCTTCCTTCGGTCTGATATCACCGGACTTGGTAAGAGCAATCTTGGTCATAAGAGGTCCGAAGAGCTCATATATGAGCACACCGAAAAGAACAATATTTCTTATTATAACGCCGGGCTGACCGATTTCAAGAGCTGACACTGACATACCGAGAGCAACGCCCGCCTGAGGAAGAAGAGTTATACCGAGATATTTCTTTATATTAGGCTCACATTTTGACATAACAGCACCGATTCTTGCACCAAGCCATTTACCTGCTGAACGGGCAATAATATATGCAACACCGATACCTACAACAGCAATATCACCGAACACGGAGAACTCAAGCTCTGCACCGCTTAAAACGAAAAAGAGAATAAAGAGAGGAGCTGTCCAGCGGTCGGTTTTCTCCATAAGGTTAGCAGAAAATTCGCAGACATTACAGAAAATTGTGCCGAGCATCATACACACAAGAAGAGGACTGAAGCCGATTCTTACCGGTCCTAATTCAAAATGAAGCTTTGAAAGGGCAACGGCAAGGAAAATTGCTGTAACAACAATTGCCTGTCTCTTTGATCTTGAGAAGAAAAATCTTTCAGCAAAGGAAAGGAACCAACCAAGAATTGCACCGAGAACAAGAGAGAATACTATCTCAGCAAGCGGATCAACAATTACAGATACAAGATTCATTTCTCCGCTGACAACGGTTTTAGCAACACCGAAGGATACGGCAAAAATAATAAGACCTACTGCATCATCAAGAGCAACAATGGGAAGAAGCAGATTAGTAAGCTTACCCTTAGCCTTGTACTGTCTTACAACCATAAGTGTTGCCGCCGGTGCTGTAGCTGAAGCAATAGCGCCGAGGATAATTGCAGCTGAAAGAGGGAATCTGTCTTCACCTAAAATAAAATGAAGTCCGATTAACGCAGCATCAACAACAAGGGTTGTAAATACCGCCTGAAAAATGCCGATTATGGTTGCCGCCTTACCGGTTTTCTTAAGCTGAGAAAGGCGGAATTCGTCACCGATTGCGAAAGCAATAAAACCTAAGGCAACATCATTGATTATACTCATATCGCCTACCTGTGCAACGCTTGTAAAACCGATACCGTCAATTCCGAGTCTGCCGAGACAGTAGGGACCCACAAGAATACCGGCAATAAGATACCCCGTAACTGCAGGAAGCTTAAAAATCTTGACAACACGTGACATAAAAAGACCTGCGCTTAAAGCAAGTGCTATTGATAAAAGAGTTTCCATTTATATACCTTCTTTTTGTAAAATTACCAAGGTGATATTATAGTCCCCTTATTATTCATTGTCAATGATGATATTGACGAATTTCTCTGTTTTTTTCAGAGATAATTTATATAATTTTTGACCTTGTGAACAGAGCAGAAAGGATTTTTACACAGATATAAGCTTTCACGGATTTAAAGGGAAAGCTGAGCTTTTAAATTTACGCGGAGGTGGAGGCGGCGCCGAGCCGCAAAAATGCCCGACGGAGTCGGAGCTTTTTCCAACTGTGTGGCACTGCCACACAGTTGTCCTTAGCGCTGCTGCGCAGCGCTAAGGAGTGGCTCGCCACCTCTCCTACCGCCCACTGCAAGAAAAAGAACTCTGTCCGGCTGACGTAGCTGAGCACCGCCTTCCGGATAACCACTCTTCTCCCACACAAAAAAAGGATGACCAATCAGGTCATCCTCGTTGCATATAAGCATCAGGCTTTTTCAGCTCGTCTCTTCTTCCATACTTCCTTGTAAATAGCCTCTGTAGCAAGAGTTATCTTCGTTACGGAGAATTCACAGTTTTCAGGGAATACATACCACGTATCGTGAAGTGTATTAAGGTCTATGCAGTCCTTGTTATTGCCGAAGCGGTAATTATATTCAACGTGAACGGAATTCTGCACGGCTGAATCAATCGTCATTTCAAATTTCTCACCGTCATAATCCCTTACGCCTTCAACCCTGAAGCCGTTCATATCGTGAATCATTCTGCCTCTTCCGAGACGTACAAAGCCCTTTGAATTGGGAAGGTCATTTACGTGACAGTCACATTCAAAACGGTATCTGCCCTCAGCTACCTCTTTCTGAACCTGCTCTCTTTCCCATGCGTACCAATCAGAGGGGAACTTAAATTCAGTATTTCCGTCTTTTGCTTCAAGCTCACCGTAATAGTTAAGCCACCATTCTTTACCGCATTTTTCACAGAAAAGAGTATCGTTCTTTGAATTCATACTGTATTCTGTCATACAGTGAGGACACTGATAAAGAGGCTTATGAAGACCTTCGGCACGTTTTTTATAAGTAATCTTAAGACGTCTTTCACTCTGCCAGCGCCAGTCATCATTATAAATATGCTCACGGATTTTTGCATTTATTTCATCAACCGTGGCTTCCTTGATTTCTTCAGCAGTAAAAATCTGCTCAAGAACAGCCTCATTGTATTTCATATGACGGCTCTTGTGATTACCCCAGAAGGGATCATAAAGATGATGTCCCCTGCTGGTAAAAGTAAGACAGGGTACACCCATCATTTTTACAAGCTGGCCGAGTGAATCCGTAAGTGCGTCCATTTCCGTAACACCGCAGAGAGAATATCTTGCTTCAGCAAAAATTCCGAAGCTTTCACCGTCCTTGATAGCTTTGAAGCACTGTCTTACAGTGTTGATATCAGCTGTGTACTTTCTCTTGGGAAGACATCCGCCTTTTCTGAGAAACCATTCTCTTCCTATGAAATCGTCAACAGCAGCAGGATACACACCCGTATGAGGCATAGTCGCAGCTACCATTATATAAAAGTCATAATACGCGTTATGGTTTGCCACAAGAATATACGGTCCCTTAAGACCTTCAGTTCTGATTCTTGTAATTCTTGAACGTGAAATAAACCTTCTTATGTTTGCAACGGGAAAAGCAAGAAGGTGCATAAGAAATTTATCCTGATAAATCATTGGCTTATGAAGATCAAATTTTTCAGTTGCGGGAGCGCCCGCTCTGACATACTTGCCGAGTTTTTCTTTCATAAGTGTTTTTCACCCCAACATAAAATTCGAAAAAATTATATCTTTTCAAGTATACATCATCATTAAGAAAATGTAAATATTCTTTATAACATCTGCAACATATATTTCTTTTTTGTTGTTTTGGCAACAATAAAAAAGCATCCCACGAAAATGCTTTATAACATTACGGGAGATGCTGTTAAGCTTATAATCTACGGATTTAACCGTTATAATTATAATTGATTACCGCTTTTGTTGCACCCCAGGGTGCGTTGGCTACGGCGCCCTCAGCCCACGGAACATTAAGCTCCGTAATACCGCTGTTCAGAAAAGCAGTAGCCGATATACTTGTGGGTGTTCCGAGGAAGGTAAGTGAAGTCATATTAGAGCAATAGTAAAAAGCATTGTTGCCTATCGCTTTTACTCCTTGCGGCAAGGTGGTCAGCGCAAGCTTTTTGCACTGGTAGAAAGCATAATTGCCTATATTGGTCACACCCTCAGGTAATGCTGTCAATGCAAGATTTGAACAGCTGTGGAAGGTGTAGTTTTCTATGCTTGTCAGAGCCGGAGGTAATGCAGTCAACGCTAAGTTTGTACAGCGGTAAAAGGCATAGCCGTCAAGTCTTGTCAGACCCTCAGGCAAGGATGAAAGACGCATTTTTGAACAGTTATAAAAAGCACAGCTTTCTATTATCCTAAGGCTTTCCGGCAAAGATACCGTTTCTATGTTCGAGCATCCGTTGAAGGCATAGGTACCTACAGTTGTCATTCCTTCAGGAAAAGATACTGAGGTGAGCCCTGTACAGGCATCAAAGGCATGGCCGCCTATAGCTGTCAATCCGGCAGGGAAAGCTATACTTTCAAGAGATGAACAGCTGTGAAACATATACTGATATATCTGTGTTATTCCCATAAGGTCAGCTGCGGTTACATCTTTTATTGTTCTCCTTGCAAGAAGATTGAATTTATTTTCTCCGTCACCGTCTCCCGCTGTCATTGTTCCCGTTATTAATTCGCCGTCTGCACTGTGTGCCGTCACACCCTCGGCAAGTGTATCTGCCCTTACTGTATCTGCACTTAGATCAATAAGTGTTCTGCCGTTATAAATTACTTTGTTTATTCCCATATACATCACCCTATCATTACGGTAATACCGCCCGCTTCATTGTCACTTTCAATATAAGGTATAGCTTCTACGGTTATCTCAGAAAGACAGTTGTAGCCTTCGTCGGGTAAAACTGTCTGTACCTCTGCTGAGGGAACTACTGATTTACTCTGAAAAACAACGCCCTCCGTTCCCGTCATTGAGCCTACTACACCGAGGATGCATATACCCTCACGGATGTTTGATGAAATAATTTTCTTCTGTTCAGCCGTACTGATATTTACCTTGCCGGTTCCGTCGTGAAAGCCTGCAGGAATAATATACTGACCGTGCTTTTCCGAAATAAAAGCCGATACGCCTCCGTTATTATGCATTGTACCTGTTCTTTTACTGCCTCTTGCATAAAAGGTTTTTCCCGAAAGTGTCTGTGTCTCAAGTGCTGTGGCATCGCGGGAATCGACGTCAAAGTCACATATACCCGTAACAGCTGTACCGTCTGCTGCGTGAGCAGTATATCCCCTTAAAAGCTTATCTGCACTTATATTATCGTCGGTAAGATCAATAAGAGTTCTTCCGTCATAAATAACTTTGTTTATAGCCAAAATATTACCTTCTTTCTTCAGATTATCCTATAATTGCCGTATTTCCGCCTGCGTAGTTGGAAATTTCAGTATAAGGTATACTTTTAATCTTTATGTTTTCCTTTGTAACCCTGTCAGCCGTAAAAAGAGTCTGCTCGGCAGATGACGGTGTAACTGAAGAAGGTCCTTCATATTCTGCATATTTGTCTGCTATAATTATCTCTGAGCCGAGTCCTATCTGAAACTCAGCTTCACTGATAACTTCAATATCTATCTGCTCTGTTTCCGACAGTGTTATCTCCGTCATTTTAACCTACCTCCTCAAAAAGAGTAGCCGAAACATCTATTTTCACAATATCGGTAGGCGGTATAGAGCCATCCTTCATAACAATAAGCGTATCCATATATACCTCTCCAACAGGCAGACTCATTGTCTCCTCAGCAGTAAAGGGTAACAATACAATAAAGCCTTCCTGAGTATATTCCTCATCGTAGGGTATATCCTTTCCGGCATATACCTTATGAAGCAATGCCGGATAAATACTGTCCTTATGTTTTTTTATCATAAACTCAATACGTTTTACATTTTCAATGGGAACAGGTATTTTCACATATACTGTCGGTGTTGTGTTCTGCTTCATAGTGCTTTTCCTTTCTTTATGAATTTTCAGAATTATGAAAAGCTCCTCCTGTGATACCGCCTGAGCAGTATACTTTCATTTCTTTTTGTTCAGATAAGCTGTACCGTTTTTCTTCTGTGATGCAGACTCCTCCTTAAAAATCCTCATCCCGGTGTTACCTCCCTTTACGGCTCCTCTCTTTTTTATGACGGTTCAGTTATCCGGACAATTCTACCTTAGAGAATTTTTTCGGACTTGTCAAGAGTTTTTCGAACATTTGTTCGTATTTTATATAATTTCTTGTTCACACTTCTGTAATCTGATAATTAAATTTCTACTGTTTTCCATTATTATATTGACTTATCCGTTAACTTAATATATAATCCTTAATTAGGTTAGGTACAGTTCTGAGTACCTAAAAAATTTTAACGAAGGAGAGATTCTTTATGAAAAAGGCACTTTCACTTTTACTTTCAATCATTTTAGTTTTTGCAATGTGCATCCCCTCTTTTGCTGCTGACAACTCTGTTCCGCAGAAGAATGAGGATCCTATCCTTGTTGTAAGAGGTATCGACTTTGCAGGTCTTGTACACGAAGACGGTTCAAAGGCTCTTTCTCTTGACGTAGGTACAATTCTTCTCGATCTCTTTGCTGCTGTAAGCACAAACTCAATAACAGGCCAGAAGAATCCTGTTGTAAAGAGCATTCTTGATCTTGCAGTAAGCATTTTTGATCCCGTTTCCCTCGACAAGGAAGGCAACCCCAAGTATGCTGATGTACATATTCCCAAGTATCCCGAACCCGCAAGTGCATATGACCTCAGCGGTGACGAATGGGCAGACACAGCAGTTGGTCTCTACCGTTCACTCAAGAACAAGTTCGGCGGCGACACTATCTACCTTAACACCTTCGACTGGAGAATGAGCCCCGAAAAGCTTGCAGGCGAGCTCAATGACTTCATCGAAAAGATCAAGGCAGAAACAGGCGCTGAAAAAATCGACATTGCTGCATGCAGCATGGGCGGTATGATCACAACAGCTTATATGTACTACTACGGTACAGACAGCATTGACAATCTTGTATACCTTTCACCTGCTCTTAACGGCGGTGACCTTGTTGCTTCAGCTTTCACAGGTGACCTTGTTGTTAATGCAGACGCACTCACACAGTTCCTTCTTGCAAAGACAAACGGCTTCGTTAACTTCCTTGTAAAGGTTCTCAGTGGTCTCGGCATGGTAAAGGGTCTTACAAAGACAGTAAACAACTTCATCAATGACAACAAAGAAGCAATCTACGAAGATTTCCTTCGTGAAAGCATTGGTACAGCATACGGTCTCTGGGCAATGATTCCCGACGAATACTATGACAACGCAGTTGAATTCTTCTTCAACGATGACAAAGCAGATTATGCAGTTGCTCTTGAAGAAATCGCAGAAATCAGAGAATTCGTATTCAGCACAGAAGCAGTTGTTGACGGTGCAATCGCAGACGGCGTTACAGTAAGCTTCGTTTCACACTACAACGCAAGACAGCTTCCCATCTACTCAAACTATGATATGCACGGTGACGGCGTTCTCGAAAGCGCACGTACATCATTCGGCGCAACATTTGCAAAGTTTGGCAAGACTCTCACCGACGCTGAAGTTGCAGGTGTAGAAGCTGAATACATCTCACCCGACAAAGTAGTTAACGCTAAGACAGCACGTTATGCTGATTCAACATGGATCGTCAAGAATGCTAAGCACGTTGGTTGTAAGGACGGCAGCCAGCATACAGAATTTGCTATCTGGCTCATCACAAGAAACGAACAGCCCACAGTTACAATGAATCCCGCATATCCGAGATTTATGAACTGCGATGCTAACGAAAACTTCATCCCGTTCTGATCTGAAAGTTAAACAGTTTAATCCGGCACTTCAGTAGTGCCGGATTTTTATTTTATAAAATCAGACTGTACACCAGAGTTACGGTTCTTCTCTGAAATTATTCT
>JAZRQQ010000104.1:0-12650 GCA_045649935.1 Acutalibacteraceae bacterium
TCTTATACACGGCGGCGGACCTGAAATCAGCGGTATGCTTGCAAAGCTCGGCATAGAATCAAAATTCGTAAAGGGACTCAGATATACCGATAAGGATACTGCTGAGGTTGTTCAGATGGTTCTTGCAGGTAAGACCAATAAAGACCTGGTTTCACTTATAGGTGTTTGTGGCGGTAAAGGCATAGGACTTTGCGGAATTGACGGTGGTATGATAAAGGCTAAAAAGCTTGAAGATCCCGATGTGGATTACGGATATGTGGGTGAGGTCGTTTCAATTGATCCCGCACCTATCAGAAAGGCTCTTGAAGAAGACTATATCCCCGTTATTGCTACTGTTGGTGTTGATGATGACGGTCAGGTTTACAATATAAATGCTGACACTGCAGCTGCTGATATTGCTGCTGCTCTCGGTGCTGAGAATATCATTACTCTCAGTGACATACCGGGACTTCTTAAAGACGTGAATGACAAAAACTCTCTTATACCTGAAATACATATTGATGAAATCGATGAGCTTATTGAAAGCGGTGTTATTTCCGGCGGTATGATTCCTAAAATCAAGAGCTGTGAAAAGGCAATCCGCAGCGGTGTTAAAAAGGCGGTTATGATTGACGGCAGAATACCTCATTCAATAATTATTGAAATGTTCTCCAAAGAGGGTATAGGTACACTTATGACAAGTGAGGAATAATTATGAGCGGATTCGAAAAAATTAAAAATGCCGATCAGACCTATGTTGCACAGACCTACGGCAGATTTCCTGTTGCAATTGAAAAAGGTAAAAATGCTACCTGCTATGATTTTGACGGCAAGGAATATATTGATTTTTCAAGCGGCATCGGTGTAAACTCCTTAGGCTTCTGTGACGAAGGCTGGACACAGGCGGTAATAAAGCAGCTTACGTCTTTGCAGCATATTTCCAACCTTTATTATACAAAGCCATGCACTGATGCAGCAAAGCTTCTCTGTGAGAAAACAGGGATGAAGAAGGTGTTTTTTTCAAACAGCGGTGCTGAAAGTAATGAGGGAGCAATAAAATGTGCAAGAAAGTACAGCTATGAAAAATACGGTGAGGGAAGAAATAGGATTCTCACTCTCGTAAATTCTTTTCACGGAAGAACAGTGACTACTCTTGCCGCAACGGGACAGGATGTGTTTCATAACTATTTCTATCCCTTTACTGAGGGGTTTGAATATGTAAAGGCAAATGATATTGATGAACTCAGAAAGGCTCTTGACGGCAGCGTCTGCGCTGTTATGGTTGAACTGATACAGGGCGAAGGCGGAGTTATGCCTCTTAATGAGGATTATATTAAAGGGGTTGAGCTTCTCTGCAAAGAAAAAGATATCCTTCTTATTGTTGATGAGGTGCAGACAGGTGTCGGAAGAACAGGCGAGCTTTTTGCTTTTCAGCATTACGGTGTTAATCCTGACATTGTAACAACTGCAAAGGGGATAGGCGGCGGTCTGCCTTTAGGCTGTGTGATGTTCTCAGAGAAAACTGAAAAAGTACTTAAAGCAGGTGATCACGCAACCACCTTCGGCGGTAATCCTGTGGCAACTGCAGGTGCTGCATATATTCTTGAAAGACTTGATAAGGATTTTCTTGATGTGGTAAAGAGAAAAGGGGAGTATATAAGAGAAAAAATTCTTAAAATGCCTCACGTTCTCGGAATAGACGGTCTCGGTCTTATGATGGGTATCCGTATTGACGAAAAAATCAAGAGCGCAGATGTTGTAAGAAAGGCAATTGAGAAAGGCGCACTCATTCTTACTGCAAAAGCTAAGGTGAGACTTCTTCCTCCTCTTACAATTACATACGAAGAAATTGATAAAGGACTCAAGGCACTTGAAGAAGCCTTGAGTGAAGTATAAATGAAAACGGAGCTGCCGATGAAAGGGCAGCTCCGTTTTCGTTAGTAGTGTGTGGACTTTTATTTTACGGAGAGATTTGTCACTATGTTTATCAGTCTCTGTTTTTCTCTACAGATATGATTTTTCCCGTAAGGGCATTGACTTCGTATTCGTATTCATATCTTCCGTGTTGGAATTCAACCTCATAAACCTGAATACCGTTTTCTTTGTCGAGCTTGCATTCGAATTCATAGACCTGTGATTTATTGAGCTTTGCGTGTGCGAGAGCAATTTCACTTGCTTTACTTGTGCTTATAACTTTTGAAGCAGAAGAAGCAGCAGTTTTTCCGCTTGTTTTTACTGTAAGAACATCAGAGAAGTCACCGTAATATCTTTTTTCTTCAGGCTTGAAATATGCTCTGACCTTGAATTTGTAGGTTGTGCCCTCTTTGAGATTTTTGATTGTTGCCTTGGTACCTGAAACTGTTACCTTGCGGACATATTTCTCTTTGGCTGTGTCATACATATAAACCTGATATTTAGTTGCTCTTTTTTCTTTTGACCATGTAAGTGTTACAGAGGTTTCAGTCTTTTTTGATACTTTGAGATTTTCAACTTCATCGGGATCGGTTGCTGAAACAAGAACAGAAGAATAAGCACCGTAAATTTTTTTGCCGTTTTTCAGATCGTAAGCACGTACCTTGAATTTGTACTGCTTAGCACTTGTAAGGTCATCTATCTCAAAGGTTGTTTTTTTTGTTGTACCCTGACTTTTCCAACCTTTTGAACTGTACATATAAACGGCATAACCGTCAGCACCTGATACCTTTTTCCATCTGAGATTGATTTCGTCGTCATCAATGTTGTACGCCTGAAGAGATTTTACCTTGCCTACAGAAGCTGCAGAGGCGAGTGTTGTTGACAGTGATAATACTGTCATAAGTGCCAGTGTGAGTGAAAGTAATTTTTTTAAAGTGTTTTTCATTTTATTTGCCACCTTTCTAAGTTGTATTATATTGTTCAGTATGGTGATTTCTTCTGTTTACACCCATATAATACATGCGTAAGATTAAAGAATGATTAGAAAATATAAAAAAAAGAGCGATAAGATAAATTTTCTTATCGCTCATATTTTTAACTGTCAGCAAGGAAACTCGACAGTAAATGTGCTGCCCTTGCCTTCTTCACTTTCTGCGTATACTGTGCCGCCGTGTATTCCGGCAATCTGCTTTACCATCGGGAGTCCGAGACCTGAACAGCCTTTCTCTCTCGACCGTGACTTGTCTATACGGTAAAATCTCTGCCATATTTTTTCAATATGCTCTTTGCCGATACCGATGCCGTCATCAGATACCTTCAGTATTATTTTGTCAGCATTTTTTCTGAGAATGACACATACCTTACCGTTTTCATTTCCGTAGGTTATACCGTTCATCAGAAGATTGCTTACAAGTCTTGTTATCATAGCAATATCAAGCTTCATTTCAATACCTGCTTCAATATCCTTTTCAATACGGATGTTTCTGTCTGCAAGAGCAGATATATCATCGCATATATCGGAAACAAGTTCACTTAAGCTTTCCTTTTGGAAATCGGGCTTTTCACGTCCTTGCTCCATTCTTGAGAAAAAGAGAAGCTGAGAAACAATCTGCTTCATTGAATCCGCCTGCTTTCTGACTGTTTCAATGCCGTCACGGTCCTCTTCGCTCAGATCATCCCTTGAAAGCTGATATTCACATTCTGCAAGTATAACGGAAACAGGTGTACGCAATTCGTGTGAAACATCGGATGTGAACTGTGCCTCTGTTTCAAAAGCAGTTCCTAAACGCTCAAACATAGCATTGAATTCTTCTGTAAGCTTTATAAGTGCGGGGTCTGAATCTGTTATTCTGATTCTTTTTGTAAGGTCATTACCTGAACGGGTTTCTGATATTGTTTCACTGAGCTGCTTAATGGGAAGCATAGCTTTTGTGGAAATAAATCGGCCTACTGTTGCAACAAGGATTATCAGAAGAGGGATGATTATTGCTGCTATTTTTGCAGAGGTATCCCAGATACTGCTGATTGAATCTGTTTTCATTAAACCTCTTACCCATATATCCTCATGACCTTTTTCAGGCGAAAAGAATTCTATTTCATATATAGGCTCATCTATATATTCGTAGGATTTTGCCAGAATAAGCTCTGCAGTTTCAATGTTGACACCGCTGCTCCCGAGTGCAATATCAACTGCATCCTGATAGGTGAGTATGCAATCCTTGCCTGTACCGCTGAGATCACCTTTATAAATACTGTAAGCATCCACACCGTCACACTCAGCGCTTATTATTTTGCCGCTTACTCCATGGATTTTATATTCATATTTCATAAATTCGATATTACTGTCATAGATGTAATATCCGTCAATTATTTCAAATCCGCCCTTTTCGAGAGGCTTGTCAATGGAGAATCCGTCCGGATAACTTCCGCCGAGGAGTCTGCCGTCATCACCGAACACAAGAACATATACATTTCCGTTGATATAAGCAAAGTCCGATTCAATATCGAGTATTCCGCTTTCGACCTCGATTTCGTCCATATTTCTTTCAACGCTTCTGATAAGATTCTGCTGTGCTTCGGTCTTTCCTGCAAATCTTGCTGTTGCAACAATGCAACCTATGAGCGCAACTGACATTACACACATAAGCACTGTGTACCAGAGGTTTATTCTGAACCTCAGAGATTTTCCTTTTAAATTCTTGTTATTAGTCATTTTTTCAGCCTCTTATTCTTTGAGAATATATCCTGCGCCTCTGACTGTGTGGATAAGCTTCTGCTCGAAGTCTTCGTCTATTTTCTTTCTCAGATATCTTATATATACATCAATAACATTGGTGCCGCCGGCGTAGTCATAGTTCCATACACTGGACTCAATTTTTTCACGGGTCATTACTATACCGGCGTTTCTTATGAGCGTTTCGAGAATAGCGTATTCTTTTGAAGAAAGCTCAATAATTTTTCCGGATCTTGTTACTTCTCTTGATTTCAGATCTACCGTAAGGTCAGCTACAGTATAGATATTGGTGCTGTTTCCGGTGGCCTTACGGGTTATCATTCTTACTCTTGCGGCAAGCTCTTCAAAAGAAAACGGCTTTGTAAGATAATCGTTTGCACCAAGGTCAAGTCCGTAAACCTTATCTTCAATTTCACTTTTTGCGGTAAGGAAAATAACAGGTGTTCCGATTCCTTTTGTTCTCATTTCTCTGAGCACCTGAAAACCGTCTTTTTTCGGCATCATAACATCCATTACAATAGCATCATAAGTTGCATTTCGGATATAGTCAAAAACACTTTCTCCGTCAAAACAGCTGTCAACACTGTAACCTGCTTTGATAAACTGCTTGACAAGAATTCGGTTCAGGGCTTTTTCATCTTCAGCAATAAGTATTCTCATAGTTTCACCGCCTTTACTTTTTCATTCTATCACAAGTTTAATTAAAATGCCATTAAAAATTTAAAATTCCTGTCTGTGATAATATTTTAGTGTTTTATTTGTTTGCATAATAAATCTGATTATAAATTCAGCATTATACAGTGTGCTTAATATAAAAATATAGTTTCCGTATATATTACTGCAATCATAATTCTGATTTTTATCTCATTTTACTTATTGAATAATTTGTATTAATTTGTTATAATAAACCAAAAGTTACTGAAAAAGCTTTACAGCAATTTTGTTGTCATAGTAAAGGAGATTAAAGAAATGATAAGTCAGGAAATTATTACAGCATTTGAAGCGTTTGAAAGAGGCGGAACTATTGTAAGCGTAAATCAGATTACAGCAGGTCTTATCAATGCTACATATCTTATTGAAACCGACAAAAAAGAAAAGTATATTCTTCAGAAAATCAACACCTTTGTATTTAAGAATCCTGATGAGCTTATGGAGAATATTGTAGGTGTAACAAACTATCTTGCTGAAAAAATCAAGGAAGCAGGCGGGGATTATAAGAGAGAAACCCTTAATTTCCTTCCTTGCAGAGACGGCAATTATTACCGTGATGAAAAGGGCGGAGCATGGAGACTGTATATTTATGTTGATGAAGCACTGACATACAATAAGCCTAAGGACGAAGACACCTTCAGAAATGCCGGCTGTACATTCGGCAGATTTATGAAGCTTCTTGCAGGCTATCCTGCTGCAACTCTTCACGAAACCATAAAGAATTTCCACTATACTCCCGCAAGATACGAAAATTTTCTTAAGGCTGTTGAAGCTGATATCAAAGGCAGAAAAGCTGTATGTGAAGAAGAAATCAGATTTGTAACCGACCGCAAGGCTGATACCCATAAGCTTACAGATCTTGTTAAAGAAGGTGTATTACCACTCAGGGTTACACATAACGATACAAAGCTTAACAATGTACTTTTTGATATTAACACCGATAAGGGAATCTGTGTAATTGACCTTGATACAATTATGCCGGGACTTTCACTTTATGATTTCGGCGACAGTATCCGTTCAGGTGCAAATAAAGCTGCAGAGGATGAGTCTGATCTTTCAAAGGTCGGAATTGACCTTGATCTCTTTGAGGTTTATGTTGACGGCTTTCTCAGTGAAACTGCTGACAGCCTTTGCGATGCTGAAATTGAAAACCTTGCTTTCGGAGCAAAGCTGATGACATTTGAATGCGGTATCAGATTCCTTACAGACTACATTGAGGGTGATGTTTATTTCAGAACAACCCATCCGGAGCACAATATTGTCAGAGCAAGAAATCAGTTTGCGCTTGTGGCTGATATGGAAAAGCATATGGATGAGATGAATGCTATCGTAGCAAGATATAAAGAAAAATATATTAAATAATCGGACACACCGTTTTAATGTGAGGTACTTATGAGCAGTATTAATAATATTAAAGTATTATCTTCACTCGAAAAACTCTATGACAGTGATAAAATTCCCGAAAGAGAATACAAAGGCTTTTCTATGCTGAAAAACGAAAAGAAATCTTTTCAGATTGCAATAGAAGCTGATGATGTCTGTGAAGCAGAGATTACTTACACAGATACTATAGAAGGTCTGAGACTCTATACCGTTGAGCATATAAAATCTGATTTACCTATGGCTAAAAAGGGTGCAGACGATTATTACAGATTCAGTGAAAGCGGATATTATCCCGATTTACTTCTGCCTTGTGACGGTAAGCTCAAATTAAAGAAGGGTATTACTGTTCTTTGGGTTGAGGTTGACGGAAAGCTTAATAAGGTCGGTGAACGCGAGGTCACTTTAACTGTCGGAGATAAAACAGCAGAAATTGATATTGAAATTATAGATGCCGAGCTTGATTTTGAAGATTTTGTCTATACCTGCTGGTTCCACACCGACTGCCTTATGTCTCATTACGGCTTTGAGGTTTTTTCAGACGAATATTGGAGAGTAACGGAAAACTTCCTTAAAACTGCTGCAGAATACGGTATGAACTGTGTACTTACTCCGATTTTTACTCCTCCTCTTGATACGCAGAAAGGAAAAGAAAGACCTACTGTTCAGCTTATTGACGTATATCTGAATAAGGGAAAATACTTCTTTAATTTCGATAAGCTTACAAAGTGGATTGAAATGGCAAGGCGCTGCGGAGTAGAATATTTTGAGTTGGCTCATTTCTACACTCAGTGGGGTGCAAGACATGCACCGAAGATTATGGCAACCGTTGACGGTGAATACAGACAGATTTTCGGATGGAAGACAAGAGCAAATTCGAGAAAATACAGAGATTTCCTTACGGCTCTTTCTGTTGAGCTTAAGAAATATTTTGAAGAAAAGAACCTCAGAGAAAAGGTACTTATTCACGTAAGTGACGAACCCGCCAAGTCAGTGCTCCGTGCCTACAGTAAGGCATCGAAACATATTCACAGCTTATATGAAGGCTATAAGATTGTTGACGCTCTTTCTGATTTTACATTCTACGAAAAGAAGATTGTCTCGAATCCCATTCCCGCAAATGACCATATCGACAATTTTATAGGTAAGGTGGAGAATCTCTGGGTTTACTATTGCAGTGCTCAGAATAAGCACAATGTAGCTAACAGATTTTTCTGCAACGACTCAATCAGAACAAGAATTATCGGTTATCAGATGTTCAAGTATGACATCAAGGGCTTTTTGCAGTGGGGCTACAACTTCTATTTTACCAGACTTTCAAAGGCTAAGATAAATCCCTTTGAGGTTTCTGATGCCGGCAAGCAGTTCCCCTCGGGAGACAGTTATATTGTTTACCCTGCCGAAGATGGTACTGCTTATCATTCGCTCAGACTTAAAGTCTTTTACGATGGCTTACAGGATATGGCGGCTCTTAAAACTCTTGAAAATCTGGCAGATAAAAAGACTTGTCTTGATTTGATAGAAGAAAACGGCAAACACAATCTTACCTTCAGAGCTTATCCCCACAGTGATGAATGGCTCCTCGGAACAAGAGAGGCTGTAAATGCTGCTATAAAGGAAAAGATATAAGTTGTTGATATTAACCCACTGACTTTGTGTCGGTGGGTTTTAGTTTATAAAAGGGGAGTGCTTTGGCCAATAAAAAAGTACCCACTTTTCAGTGAGTACTCTTCTGATAGATGGTCGGAGTGTCGGGACTTGAACCCGAGGCCTCTTGGTCCCGAACCAAGCGCGATACCAAACTTCGCCACACCCCGTCGGACAACACGACATATTATACATTAAAGAAATCAAAAAATCAACCTTAAAATCAAGAAAAAAAGTAAATTTATATATTTATTTTTTATATATTTGTGCTATAATAACTACATCAAATAAAAGAAGGTTTATAATATGTCATATATCGAACTTAATGATATGAATTTTACAGACGAAGTAATGAAAGAAACAGCTATGCCTGTTCTTGTCGATTTCTGGGCTCCCTGGTGTCAGCCTTGTATGTTGCTTGCTCCTGTTATTGAGGAGCTTGCCGATGAGCTTGACGGTGCAGTTAAGGTCTGTAAGCTTAATTGTGATGAAGCGGGAGAATTTGCTGCAATGATGGGTGTTATGTCTATTCCTTGCCTTGTACTTTTTGCTGAAGGAAAAGAGAAAAACCGTATTGTCGGTCTGCATTCCAAGGATGAGATAATTGATTTCATTAATGCTAACAAATAATTAACAGCACTTCGGTGCTGTTTTTATTTTTTATAGGGGAAACGGAAAAGAAAAAAGGACCTTCCTTTCGGAAAGTCCTAGATTACCGATATACTAAAATCAGATAGCGCGAGTAACCTTACCAGAGCGTAAGCAACGAGTGCAAGCGTAAACTCTCTTGGGTGAGCCGTTAACGATAGCCTTTACACGCTTTACGTTGGGTTTCCATGTTCTGTTTGAACGTCTGTGTGAGTGGGAAACTTTGATGCCGAAAGCAACATCTTTACCGCAATATTCGCATTTTGCCATGTACCGCACCTCCTTAAAAAATCTAAAGTTACATAAGCAGTAGAT
Source organism: Acutalibacteraceae bacterium (assembly GCA_045649935.1). Taxonomy (GTDB): domain Bacteria; phylum Bacillota; class Clostridia; order Oscillospirales; family Acutalibacteraceae; genus UBA6857. The sequence goes on from JAZRQQ010000104.1 coordinate 9,329, forward strand.
ATAATAGCAGAAAAGAATACAAAAAGCAAGTATTTTTTGAAAAAAAGTTGAATTTTTTATTTGTAAATTTCTGCGCAGGCGTATTATAGCACATAGCAGCTTTTTTATCAATAATATTTTTATCTGTAAACGGGATAATATCTGAACTTTCGATATTTTTTTATCTATTTCTAAAAAACAGTTGATTTTTCAGAATAAATAATGTATAATTACCTCAACGAACATTTGTACGATACGGAGGTTTTATTATGGCAGATAAAAACAGTGCACTCAATGCGGCACTTGCACAGATTGAAAAGCAGTACGGTAAAGGTGCCGTTATGCGTCTTGGTCAGACTACGGAAATGAATGTTGAAGCTATTTCAACGGGCTCCTTGGGTCTTGACCTTGCTACAGGTATCGGCGGTCTTCCCAAGGGCAGAATCGTTGAGATATACGGACCTGAATCTTCGGGTAAAACTACCCTTGCTCTTCACTGTATTGCTGAGGCGCAGAAAGCCGGTGGTGAGGCTGCTTTCATAGATGCCGAACATGCTCTTGATCCTGTATATGCCAAAGGTCTCGGTGTCGATGTTGACTCGCTTCTTGTATCACAGCCTGATAACGGTGAGGATGCACTTTCTATCACTGAAGCTCTTGCACGTTCCGGTGCTCTTGATGTAATTGTAGTTGACTCTGTTGCTGCTCTTGTACCCAGAGCTGAGATCGAAGGTGAAATGGGTGACAGCCATGTAGGTCTTCACGCAAGACTTATGTCACAGGCCCTCAGAAAGATTACAAGCGTTGTTGCAAAATCAAATACACTTGTTATTTTTATCAATCAGCTTCGTGAAAAGGTTGGTGTTATTTACGGTAATCCCGAGGTCACAACCGGTGGACGTGCGCTTAAATTCTATTCATCAGTAAGAATTGATGTAAGAAAGATTGAACAGCTCAAAGCTCCCGGCAACGAATTTATCGGTGCAAGAACAAGAGCAAAGATTGTCAAGAATAAGGTTGCACCTCCTTTTAAAGAGGCAGAATTTGATATTATGTACGGCACGGGTATTTCAAAAATCGGTGAAACGGTTGACCTCGGTGTCAAATATGATATTATAAAGAAAAGCGGTGCATGGTTCTCATACGGTGAAACCCGTCTCGGTCAGGGCAGAGATAACGTAAAGCTTCTGTTCCAGAGAGAAACATCACTCTGTAATGAAATTGAGGCTAAAATCCGTGAATGTGTAGCGAGAGAAAAAGCTGAAAAGAGCGGAATGAAGCCTGAAAATAAAGAGCCTGAATTTGTTATTCCTACTCCGGTGAAAAGAAGTGCATCCAACATACGCGCAAGAATTGATATTGCCGTTGACGATGACGAATAATGAAAGTTAACTTCAAGGAAGGAAAAGGCGATAAAATCCACATTTTAATCGACGGTGAATACAGATTTACCGTCGATAAAACTTATTTTACCCTTATGGGTCTTTATCAGAATAAAGAAATTGATGAGGAAGAATTGGAAAATATCGCCCTGAAAACAGAAAACCGCCGTGCCTATAATCAGGCGGTTACTTATCTTTCAAGACGTGACCACAGTGAAAGAGAGCTGCTTATGAAGCTGCGGCAGAAAGGTTATACAGACAGTGCTGAATATGCTGTGGAAAAGCTGAAAAAGGATGGCTTTGTTGATGATGAGCGCTTTTCAGAAATGTATGTAAGGGAGCTTGTTAATCTTAAAAAATACGGAAAAAAACGTATTGAACAAGAGCTTTACAAAAAAGGTATAAGCAGGGATATAATCTCTCTTGTTCTGGAAAAAACTGAATTTGACGAAAATAGTTTATGTGATATAATAAGACGTAAATATTACCGTTATCTTTCTGACGAGAAAGGAATAAAAAGAACTGTCAACTCACTGCTGAGAATGGGATATTCCTACGGTGAAATTAGTGCAGCTTTAAAGATAGTTTCGGAGGATGACGGAACGGATTATGAGGTGTCTGATGAGTAAAATAGGTATGATTTCTCTGGGGTGTCCCAAGAATCAGGTTGATGCGGAAATGCTTCTTTCTTCTCTTTGTGAAGAAGGCTTTGAAATTGTTGCCGAAGCAGAGGAGGCCGATGTTGTTATTATTAACACCTGTGGCTTTATTGACGATGCAAAAAAGGAAGCAATTGACAATATTTTATATGCAGCTGAGCTTAAGAATCAGGGCATAATAAAAGGAATAGTTGTAACCGGTTGTCTTGCTGAAAGATATAAGGATGAGGTTATAAATGAAATTCCCGAGGTAGACGCCTGCTTAGGAATAGGTGCCAACGGCAGAATTGCAGAAATATGCAAAGAGGTTCTCAAGGGAGGAAAATGTTCAATTTATCCTTCTAAGTATGACCTTGACCTTGACGGCAGCCGTCTTCTGACAACTCCGTCTCACTGGGCATATATAAAGATTGCCGAGGGATGCTCTAACTGCTGTACCTACTGCGCAATTCCTTCAATCAGAGGAAAATTCAGAAGCAGAAAAATGGAAAGCATTATCGAAGAGGCAAAAAATCTTGCTGACGGCGGCATTAAAGAGCTTATAGTTGTCGCTCAGGATACAACGCGTTACGGAATTGATATTTACGGTGAATATAAGCTTGCTGAGCTTCTTAAGGAGCTTTGTCGAATTGACGGTATTGAATGGATAAGAATACTCTATTGCTATCCGGAATGTATGACTGATGAGCTTATTGATACAATTGCAAGTGAAAAGAAAATCTGTAATTACATTGATTTGCCTCTTCAGCACGCAGATAAAGACATTCTTTCTGCTATGAACAGAAAGGGCTCAAGAGAAGAGCTGACGGCGCTTATCGGCAAAATAAGAGCTAAGATTCCCGATGTAGTTCTCCGTACAACCTTTATTACAGGTTTTCCCGGGGAAACTGAAAAGAATTTTGAAGCTCTTGCTGAATTTATTGCAGATATTGAATTCGACCGTCTCGGCTGCTTTGCATATTCTCCCGAAGAGGGGACTTTGGCTGCAAAAATGGAAAATCAGCTTGAGGATGAAATCAAAATTCACCGCAGTGAAGTTATTATGCAGCAGCAATACGAAATTTTTTCAAGAAAGCAGGAAAGCAGAATCGGCAGTACAATGACCGTAATTGTTGACGGCTTTGATGAAAGCAATCTTCTTTATATGGGAAGAACATATATGGATTCTCCCGAAATTGATACCAATGTAATTATTTCAACGGAAGATGAGCTTGAGCAGGGTCAGTTTGTTCAGGTGAAAATTATTGCTGTAGATGACTGTGACCTTGTAGGTGAGGTTATCGGGCAGGATATTCTGTAAGT
>JAZRQQ010000105.1:0-14471 GCA_045649935.1 Acutalibacteraceae bacterium
CTTCGTTCAACCGATATGGTATTTATTACCGCAGGTATGGGCGGCGGCACAGGTACAGGTGCAGCTCCCGTTGTTGCTGAAATTGCAAGAGAGCTCGGCGCACTTACAGTAGGTATCGTTACAAAGCCCTTCAAGTTTGAAGGTAAGAAAAGAATGCAGCAGGCTGAAGACGGTATCAGAGAGCTTGAAAAGCATGTTGTCAGCCTTATTGTTATTCCCAACGAAAGACTTAAGCTTCTCGGTGACAAGTCTCTTTCAATGAAGGATGCTTTCGGTAAGGCTAACGATGTACTCTGGCAGGGTGTCAAGAGTATTTCTGATACAATCAAGGTTCCCGGTTATATCAACCTTGACTTTGCTGATATCAAGAGCGTAATGAAGGATGCCGGTCTTGCTCATATGGGTATCGGTTCAGGCAGAGGCGCAGACTGTGCAGCTGAAGCAACAAAGCAGGCTATCACAAGTCCTCTTCTTGAAACTGCTATCGACGGTGCAAGCGGTGTTATCATCAACGTGACATGTTCATCTGATATGTCACTTGATATGATTGAACAGGCAGGTACACTTATTTCTGAAGCAACTCATCCCGATGCAAACATTATCTTCGGTTCTGTATTTGATGAAGATATGGGCGACGAAATGCGCATTACTGTTATTGCTACAGGCTTCGGTATCCAGAAGCCCGAAGAAGCAGCTCCCGTACAGGCAGGCACATTTACTGCAGCTCAGGCTCCCGTTCAGCAGGGTGCAGCACCTGAATTTATCAGCCAGGCTACAAGAAGCGCAGGCGGTTCAATTTTCGGTGTGAACAATGATGCAGTTGACTTTGCTTCAACAAAATTCGGTCAGAGCTTTGTTTCAATTTTTGAAAAGGCAACTCAGGCTCAGGCAGAAGAAAGAGCTTCTGTTTTTGAAGCTCCCGTTAATGCCGAAGCACCTGTAGCAGCTGAAGCTGCACCTTCACAGGCTTTCGATGTAATTGAAACACCTCCCAAGAAGAGCGGTTCAATTTTTGATGATCCCGACGAGGATGAAAGTGATGTTCTTCCCGTATTCAAGGGCAGAAATATTTTCGGCAGCAACTGAGAAAATAAAAATCCGGCATATTGTCGGAAAAAAGATAATACATTCTGATGGTCTAAGGTAATCTGACAGGGTGTAGAAGTTATAATTTTTGTAACGAGAGGACGGGATTTTAGTATCCCGTCCTTCTTTTATAAGTCTCGGTATCTGATTTATGTATAATTTATATATTATAATTGTAAACAATATTAAAATCTACTTGACCTTTTGCATTATTTCTGATATTCTAATACTATCTATTAGTAGGTCTTCAGGAGGATAATATAATAATGGATTTTTCAAAAAACAAGATTAATATAATAGCAATTGCAGCTTTGATTATAATTTGCAGCGGTTCTTTTATCGGGGTAAGATCAATGAGTCATAAGCTTGAAAGTGAAACAACTGTACATTCAAGCTACATAACCTCAACTACAGCACCGACAACTGTTCCTACAACTGCTGCTCCGATCATTACTGCACCTGTAACTTCAACAACAAGTGCACTTAACACAATTACAACCTTTGCTATCGGCACAACTGTTCCTGTGCCGGTTATAACTACTGCTGTACCCGATTCAACAACTACAACGGCTACAACAACGGAAACTACAACAGAGACAACAACTGAGACAACAACTGAGACAACTACAGAAACTACTGAAAAAAAAGAGACAACCACAAGACAGACCACAACCAAGCCCACTACAACCAAACCGACAACCACAAAGGCGGACGGTTCAGCTTCAAACGGTGGTATTTTCCAGGACGGTCTTGCAGGTTATCTGTATAACACTAACGGAAACTTTTATTATACAAGCTCAGATCCCTGGCAGAGACAGTTCGGCTACAACGAATTATTTGATATCGGCGCAGGCTTTGTAACCATTTATATGGATACTATGAGATGTAAATTTGAATACGATAACAGAGACTGGATGATTCAGTTCTGGAAGGGACAGTACGGCCTTGTATTTGTCGGACATGAGGTAGGCGTTTATACAAAGCCGAAGGACAGAGCAAATGAGCATTATGATGCAGCAAGCAATGAGGATGCTCTTTATATGGAGCTCTACGGTTACCGTGACGGCAAAGAATTATATCACAGAGATTACGGAAAATATTGGTGGTGTACAGGCTTGGTGCCCGGCACTCTTGATAACCTTACTGACCGTTCAGAGCTTTCTCTTGAAGTTCGTATTACTATGAAGGACCGCAAGATGCTCAACGCTTTCTGTGAATCACTTGACGGCAACGGACTCGTTGTTAATGAGGATTACAAGGTAAAGGGTCTTGACGTAACCGTTAAGTGGTAATTTACATAAAAAACCTTTGTTTATGGTTCGTTTTTTTAAAAAATATTTTTAAAAAGATTGATTTTTATCACTATATATTGTATAATAAATCAGATAAAAGTATATTAAAGCGCAATGCTTTCAATATAAATATTTAGAAAGGATGGACTTTGGATGAAAAAGATTTTCAGCGTTCTCGTTGTGGCTATGCTTTGCGTATGCATGATGGCTCCTTCAGCAGCAGCTTTATCTGTAGCCGATATTGAAACAGTTCTTTCTGATATCGACACAATCGACTTAAGCGATCTTACAGGTATGCTTGAAGACTACAACTCACAGCCCACTGAAGAAGACAAACTCGAATCAGCAATTGTTGGCGGTTTATCTACACTCTTTGGCTTTGATGTTTCAGCTTTCACATCAGATGATTCAGATGCAGAAGCATTCAACGAACTTTTCAGCGGTTTTGATGCATCGAACCTTGATTCAGTTCTCAGCCTTGTTTCAGAGACAATGTCAGGTGCAGGTATTAATCTTAATACTTTTGACCTCAGCTCCGAAAATAGTTTCGACATCACATCTGTTCTCAGCAGCTCAGCAGTTCTTTCAGGCGGCGATGCAGGTACAGAGGATTTAGCTGTTACAGTTACAAATATGACAGCCGGTCTTGCAGAAACACTTAAGAGCGGTCTTACAGCACTTGGTCTTGACACTGCAACTATCGAGGGTATTCTCGATAACGAAATCGTTAACTTCTTTGCTAATATGTACATTGGCTTCATCGGTGAAGTTGAGGAAACAACTGAAGAATCAACTACAGAAGAAACAACAACCAAGCCTACAACTACTAAAAAGCCTGCTGTTGTTACTACTGAAACACCCAAAACAGGTGATACTTCATCAGTTGTAGTTGCTGTTGCAACTCTTGCTCTCGCTTCAAGTGCAGCTCTTGTATGTCTTAAGAAGAAGGAAGACTGATTGAAATTTTAACTTTTCTAGAAAAGCTATAATTTAACACTCCTCGTAAGAGGGGTGTTTTTTTGTCTGAAGATAATAAAAAGAGGCAGCCGTTGCTGCCTCATAATTATTTATCATAAGAAATAAACTGATAAAAATCAGTTTACAACATTTCTCGGATTGCCCTCAAGGAATGCCTTTACATTGCCCTCAAAAATATTCATAAGTCTTGTTCTTGCCTCAAGACTTGCCCAGGCAATATGGGGTGTAATGAAGCAGTTCTTACATTTAAGAAGGGGATTGTTTTCATTTGCCGGCTCTTCCGAAAGCACATCAAGACCTGCACCTGAAATAATACCATTATCAAGGGCATTGGCAAGGTCCTCTTCATTTATTACGGGTCCTCTTGAGGTATTGATAAGATAAGCAGAGCTTTTCATCCTTTTAAGGAAATTCATATCGACAAGTCCTTCCGTCTCTGAAGTAAGAGGGCAGTGAAGAGAGATAACATCACTTTTTTCAATTACCTCACCGAGTGAAACAAAATCAACAGCGCCGAAGCCGTCGTATGTTCTTGTATTGGGTGAGTAAGCAATTACCTTCATACCGAAAGCATTGGCAATATTAGCAACAGCAGAGCCGATTTTGCCGAAGCCTACAATACCGAAAATTTTGTTGCGGAGTTCAGTGAGAGGAGTCTTCCAATAACAGAAATGCTCGCATCTGCACCACTCACCGTCCTTTACACTCTGATTATGCACAGCAACACTGTTTGTCATTTCAAGAAGAAGTGCAAAGACGAGCTGAGCAACACCGTCTGTACTGTAAGCGGGAATATTTGAAACGGGAATACCTTTTTCTCTTGCATATTTTACGTCAACTACGTTATAGCCTGTAGAAAGAGTAGCTATAAACTGAAGCTTTGGCAAAGCATCAATGATTTCTTTTGTGATAAGCTTTTTGTTGGTTACAACAATTTCAGCATCAATACATCTCTCAATCACCTTATCCTGAGGAGTGCTGTCATAGACGGTGAATTCATCAACCGTTTCCTTTAACCAGTCCCAGGATAAATCTCCGGGATTTTCTGTATATCCGTCAAGAATTACAAGCTTCATTATATATACCTCCTGAATTTTTTAAAATATTATACCACATATTATTGTAAAAGTACATAGTTAAAGAATGTCTGATAAACAGGAATAAGAATAAATTTTTATAAAATCAAAAAAAGGGTTGACCAAAATGAGTATATAATATAAAATAAAAATGTATAATAATGTAAAATGGCGGCAGAGTATACTTCCGTCACCTATCCCGTTTAACAGAGGTGAACATTTTGAAAAAAGAAAAGAGCATTCGTTACAGTCTGAATGCTTCCGCTTTCTTCTGTTTTCTTTTTGCCCTGGTGCTTGCTGTACTGTTGAGGGTATTTAAAAATGATTCCTTTCTGCAGTGGTACAGTAAATATACAGATACGCTTTTATCCTACGAATTGTGGATGCAGACTTACGGCGCATCGATTGTTTCCGTAGTATTTATTCTTCTCAATTATGTTGTGAAAGCAGTAATCCCATGGTTTCCGATTTCCTGCATATGTGTAGCGGCAGGTGTGCTTTTCAGCTGGTATTACGCTATACTTATAAATGTAGCGGGACTTGTGATTCTTTTCTCTATAAAATTTGCATGGGGCAGGAGATTCGGCGGAGGAAACGCTGAAAAGATTCTGAGTCTTTATGACAGAGCTCACGAATTTGTTGATAAAAGTAAGGTCGGGTCGCCTATGGTGCTTTTTGTACTCCGACTTATTCCTGTTATCCCTGTCAATTCGGTAAGCGGTCTGTACGGATCGACGGATATATCTTATTCTAAGTTTATCCTGGTTTCCCTTGCAGGCTTTGCATATAAGCTTTTTTCCTACACTATTATCGGCAGAAATGTTTTTGACCCTGCTTCATCGGGCTTTATAGGACCGTTCATCGCTTTGTCGGTGATGTCAGGTCTGGTGCTTCTCGGTGTGAGTGGTGTGCTGAAAATATCCTGGCTTACAAAAAGATAAAATCAAAGAGAGGTTGATTGAAATGATAAATTCAAAAGAAATGGAAGTCCTTTTAAAAGAAAAGAAGCTTGACGGTGAATTTTCCGTTGTGTATGAAGCTGATGCCTATGAAACTCAGTATGCAAGATTCCTTGAGGTGCTTGCAGCTTTCCGTGAGCTTTTCGATAAGAACACCGAAAGAGAGGTCGGTCTTTTCTCTGCACCGGGCAGAAGTGAAATCGGCGGTAACCACACTGACCATAATCACGGTCTCGTTCTTGCAGCAGGTATCAGTCTTGATGCAATTGCTGTTGCTTCAAAGAATAATGAAGGTGTAATACGAATCAAATCAGCAGGCTATCCTCTTGATGAAGTTTCCTGCGATGACCTTGAGGTCAAGGAGAATGAGAAGGGAAAAAGCCAGTCTATTATAAGAGGTATCGTTGCCCGCTTCAAGGAGCTCGGCTACAATATCGGCGGCTTTGATGCAACTACTGCTTCACAGGTGCTTTCAGGCTCAGGCCTTTCATCATCAGCAGCCTTTGAGGTGCTTGTATGTACTATGCTTAATCACCTTTACAATGACGGTAAGGTTGATCCGGTTGAAATTGCGAAAATATCACAGTACAGTGAAAATGTATATTTCGGTAAGCCTTGCGGACTCCTTGATCAGATGGCTTGTTCAGTAGGCGGCTTTGTATCTATTGACTTTGAGGATACAGATAAGCCTGTTATCAATAAGATAGACTTTGATTTTGCTTCCTCAGGTCACAGCCTTTGTATTGTTGACACCAAGGGCAGTCATTCCGATTTAACCGATGAATATGCTGCTGTCAGACTTGAAATGGAAAGTGTTGCAGCTTATTTCGGCAAAAAGGTTCTTCGTGAATGTACAAAGGAAGATGTAATCAGAAATGCAGGTGACATTGCTGCAAAGACAAGTGAAAGAGCAGTTATCAGAGCTCTCCACTATTACGGTGAGAATGAAAAGGTTGTTCTTCAGTCAGCAGCTCTCGGAAGAAAAGATTTTGAGGAATTCAAGAAGCTTATTATTGCAAGCGGCAGATCCTCATATATGTACAATCAGAACGTATACACCTGTAAAGCTCCCAAGAATCAGCCTCTTTCTCTTGCTCTTGCAGTAAGTGAGCAGATTCTTGACGGAAAGGGTGCATGGAGAGTCCATGGCGGCGGCTTTGCCGGTACAATTCAGGCATTTGTGCCTAACGGACTTATAAAAGAATATACCGATGCTATGAAGTCAATATTCGGTGATGATTCCTGCTATGTTCTTTCAATAAGACCTTACGGCGGTGTTTGTGTCAGATAAAGGAAGGAGAAATCCTATGAAAAAGATATGCAGACTGATTATATGTATGCTCATATGTGCTGTGATTATTGTTTCCGGCGCAGTGATGAGTTATGCAGCTTCTTTGGGAAAGGTCGGCAAACTGGCTGTTTCCAAAGTATCTTCAACATCAGTTTCTCTTCAGTGGAAAAAAGTTCCTGATGCTGCCGGTTATTCTGTATACCGATATAATTCTTCAAAGGATAAGTATATACATATCGGCAATACCAAGAAGCTTAAATATACCGATGAATCTCTTGAAGCCGGTAAAACCTATACATATAAAGTGAGAGCTTATACTTCTAAAAAAAGCAAGAAGACATACGGTGCATATTCCTCATCTGTCAAGGCTCTTACAAAGCCCGCGAAGGTCAAAAAGCTCAAGGCTGCTTCTGTTACCTCAAGCTCTGTAAAGCTTACATGGGCAAAGTCCAAGGGTGCAAAGAGATACGAGGTTTATATTTATGACGAGACACAGAAAAAATATATTACCGAGGCCACAACAAAGTCTACGAGCTATACTGTAAAGTATCTCAGACCGGCAACGGAATATAAGTTCAGAGTTATCGCATATAATACAGTGAACGATAAGAAACAGTACGGTAAGAAATCATCTACCCTTACAGCTTTAACAAATCTTGCTACTGTTTCAGATATTACTGTAACTGATGTTACACCGAGCTCATACGTTCTCAACTGGAAGAAGGTGCCCGGCGCAACAAGCTACCGTATATCAAAATATGATTCTGACCGTGAAAAGTGGGTAAGCTTTGCTACTACTAAAAAGACCAAGTACACTGTAAAAGGACTCAGCTACGGCTCCTCTGCAAAATATCAGATAAAGGCAATGAGTGATATTGCTGACGGTGAGTATTCAAAGACAGTAACAGCAATGACAATTGCAAGAGCGCCCCGTAATCTTAAGGCAACGACGGATACGGAATCGGTTTTCCTTACCTGGAGCAGAAAGGGAAAGAGCACCGGATACGAAATTGAACGTTACAGTGTTGCTGACAGTGACTGGGAGGTTATAGGCACATCTAAGAAAACCTCATTTACAGATTCCGGTCTGAGTAAGGTTGATACTTATATTTACAGAGTCAGAGGATATTTTGAATCAGGCAAAAACAGATATTATACAGAATATTCTGACAGTGTTGATATTTACTTTGAAAGCTCAGTTGAAAGCGGAAATATTTATAACGATGATCTTACTGCTAACGGTGTTGCAGGTTATCTCTACGATCCTGTAGAGAATTGCTTCTATACATCAGATGATCCGTGGCACAGAAATTTCGGTTACAATGAAGTTTACGACAGTCTTGCTCCTATTACAATGATAAGCTTTGATACTGTAAGACTTAAGTTTGATTATGACGAAAAGAACTGGATGATTCAGCTTTGGAAGGGTCAGTACGGTGCAGCCTTCTACGGTGCAGAAATCGGTGTATACAATAAGCCGGCGGACAGAGCTATCGAGCATTATGACTGCGTCTCCGACGATGAACGTCTGAAGATGTCAATGGATTTTTATGAGTATAAAAGCAGTCTTTTCGGTGAGGACGGATGGGAAAAGCAGTTTTCAAGACCTTATGATACATATTGGTGGTGCACAGGATTTATCCCCGGAAACAAGGCGGGTAATTTCGGCTCTCTTCGTGTTGATGCAAGAATTACCGCAAAGGATTACGATATGCTCAAGGGAATCAAAAAGGCTCTTGAAGAAAACAGCATAATGTATACTACAAGCGGACTCAATATTTATTTCACATATAACTGATAATATTTAAGAAAAGGAAAAACGGGCGGAACTTTATGTTTTGCCCGTTGTCTGTAAGATTATGAAAATGATTAATGAATGTTGGTGCAACGGTAATAATTCTTTTCCTTTAAATGGTGAAGATGTTGAACGTTATATAAGTGTTGTACCAAGTGAAAGACAGCTCAGGTTCCTTGAAATGGAATATTATAATTTTATACATTTCGGTATAAATACAATAAATAACGTAGAGTGGGGGAAGGGTGACGAAGACATTTCCCTTTTCAATCCCCGTAAGCTTGATACGGACCAGTGGTGCTCTGTGCTGAAAAAAACGGGCAGCAAGGGTATAATAATTACCGCAAAGCATCATGACGGCTTCTGCCTTTTTGATACAGCTTATACTGACCACAATGTTATGAATACACCTTTCGGTAAGGACATAGTAAATATGCTCTACAGTAGCTGTAAAAAATATGGTCTTAAGTTCGGAATCTATCTTTCACCCTGGGACAGACACGAAAAAACCTATGGTACCGAAGCTTATAATGACCATTTTGTAAATCAGCTTACGGAGCTTTGCAAGAAATATGAGGATATTTTCTGCTTCTGGTTTGACGGCGCCTGCGGTGAGGGCAAAAACGGCAAAAAGCAGGTTTATGACTGGAATCGGTATTATTCTGTAATAAGAAAATACCACCCGGAAGCTGTTATTTCTATCTGCGGCCCCGATGTGCGTTGGATAGGCAATGAGGGTGGCAAGGTAAGAAAAAGTGAATGGAGTGTAATTCCTTCGGAAAAGGACAGCAATACGCTTGTTATGGATAACTCTCAGACTGATGAAAGTCAGACAAAAGAGATGATGAAAAAGCTCAATGAATGTGACTCTGATCTTGGCTCAAGAGAGGTGCTGAAAAATTACGGCTCTTTTGTATTCAAGCCTGCAGAGGCTGATGTTTCCATCAATTTAGGCTGGTTCCATACAAGTAATATTTTTGCTACTGCCAGAAGAGGAAGAAGACCAAAGGCTCTTGCTGATATATATTTCAATTCCGTCGGCGGTAACGCTTCTATGCTTCTCAATGTTCCGCCCAACAGGGACGGACTTATAGGTAAAAGCGAAATCAGACGTCTTGAAAAATTTACTGAGCTTATCACAAGACCTTTTGAAAATGAAATTTCTGCTGATGTTTATACCTGTTCAACTGAAGGGGAGGGCAGGGCAGTAACTGAGGAAAGTATTTCTCTCGGTGAAAATGAAGCCGGTATTTCTCTGCACTTGCCCGTAAAAACCTCTGTATCTCTTCTTTCCTTCAGAGAGGATTTGCGTTACAGTCAGAGAGTTGAAGAATATAAGATTTTCTCAAAAAAATCTGACGGAAGCTTTGAAGAGATATATAAGGGTACAGTTGTCGGATCAAGAAAAATCATAAGATTCAGAAAGCCTGTATTAACTGATGAAATGCTTATTATCGTTACACAGTCAAGATCCAATCCCATGCTCAAGGATATAAAAATATATAAGTAGTATTAAAGGGATGTCGGCGTAAGCTACGTCTCTTTTTAATGGCTTTTCTTTTGTCAAAAATTTTCATCTGCTATTGATTTTTATTTTTATTACTGATATAATATTTTATCAATGTGTAAAAATCTCTTTATGGAGGTAAAGATATATGAAAAGAACAGAAATTGCAAAGCTTTATGAATGTGCTGAGAAATATACAGAAGGCACTGTCAAGGTCTGCGGCTGGATAAGAACTAACAGAGATTCAAAGGTTCTCGGCTTTATGGAAATCAATGACGGTAGCTGCTTCAAGGGCGTTCAGATTGTTTTTGAAAAAGAAAAAATTGATAATTTTGCTGAGGTTGCAAAGTACAATGTAGGTGCAGCGGTAATTGTTGAGGGTAATCTTATTCTTACACCCGAAGCAAAGCAGCCCTTTGAAATCAATGCTGTAAAGGTAGAGCTTGAAGGAGCATCTGCTCCCGAATATCCTCTTCAGAAGAAGAGACATTCTCTTGAATACTTAAGAACAATTGCACATCTCCGTCCCAGAACAAATATATATTCCGCTTCCTTCAGAGTGCGTTCCGTAGCTGCACAGGCTATTCACCGTTTCTTTGAAAGCGAAGGCTTTATATATGCACATACACCTCTTATTTCCTGCAGTGACTGTGAGGGCGCAGGTGAGATGTTCAGAGTAACAACTCTCGATATGGAAAATCCCCCAAGAACAGAGGATGGAGAAATCGATTACAGTCAGGATTTCTTCGGCAAGAGCGCATTCCTTACAGTTTCAGGTCAGCTTCAGGGTGAAATTATGGCTCAGGCTTTCGGTAAGATTTACACCTTCGGTCCTACATTCAGAGCTGAAAAGAGCTACACACAGCGTCATGCTGCTGAATTCTGGATGATTGAGCCTGAAATTGCTTTTGCAGATCTTAACGATGATATGGCACTTGCAGAAAGAATGATAAAGTTTGTTATCAATTATGTTATGGAGCACTGCAAGCAGGACATTGAATTCCTCAATCAGTTCGTTGACAAGGGTCTTATTGAAAGACTTACAGCTGTTGCTTCTTCCGATTTTGCAAGAGTAACATACACAGAGGCTGTAAAGCTTCTTGAAGAGCATAACAGTGAGTTCGAATTCAAGGCTTACTGGGGATGTGACCTTCAGACTGAACATGAAAGATATCTTACAGAGCAGATTTTCAAAAAGCCTGTTTTTGTTACTGATTACCCGAAGGAAATCAAGGCCTTCTATATGAGACTCAACGATGACGGCAAGACTGTAGCTGCCTGTGACCTTCTTGTTATGGGTATAGGTGAAATCGTCGGCGGAAGTCAGAGAGAAGAAAGATTTGATGTTCTTACAGACAGAATAAAGGAACTCGGACTTAACGAAGAAGACTACTGGTGGTATCTTGACCTTCGTAAATACGGCGGAACAAAGCACGCCGGCTTCGGTCTCGGCTTTGAAAGACTTGTTATGTATCTTACGGGTATTTCAAATATCAGAGACGTTCTTCCCTTCCCGAGAACAACAGGCTCTGCAGACTTTTAATTAAGGGTGATAAAGATGATAGATATTAGCTTATATACAAAAGAACAGCTTGAAGAACTCTATGAAGCTCTTCAGAAGGAATACAATAAATTCAAGGCAAAGGGACTTAAGCTTGATATGTCAAGAGGTAAGCCCGGCTCTGATCAGCTTGCTGTTTCTAACGGACTTCTTGATGCTATTACCTCAAGAGACTGGGAAGACGATGCAAGTAACCACAGCCTTGAGTACAGAAACTACGGTCTTCTTACGGGTATATCTGAATGTAAAGAAATTTTTGCAAAGCTTCTCAGAGTGCCTACACAGAATATTATTATCTGCGGTAACTCAAGCCTTAATATGATGTTTGACTACATTACTCAGTGTATGCTTACCGGCTCAGGCGGAGCTCCCTGGAAGGATCAGGGAAAAATTAAATTCCTTTGTCCCTGCCCGGGCTATGACAGACATTTTGCTATCGCTGAATATTACGGCATAGAGCTCATTCCCGTTGAAATGACTGATAAAGGTCCCAATATGGATCAGGTTGAAGAGCTTATCAAGGACGAAAGCGTCAAGGGTATGTTCTGCGTTCCCAAATATTCCAATCCTACAGGTGTTACCTACAGCCACGGTACCGTAAACCGTATTGCTGCTATGGAGCCTGCAGCCAAGGACTTCAGAATTATCTGGGATAATGCATATATTATTCACGATGTTACCGATGAAACTGAGCATCTCGAAGATATTTTTGAGGTTCTGCGTAAATACGGCCACGAGGATATGGTTATTGAGTTTACATCAACATCAAAGATTTCCTTCCCCGGCTCAGGTGTTGCCGTGCTTGCAGCCTCTGACAGAAACATTGATATGATTATTAAGCGTATGAGTATTCAGACTATCGGTTACGATAAGCTTAATCAGTTCAGACATGTTAAATATTATAAAGATGTAAAGGGTATTAAGAGCCATATGAAGCTTCACAGAAACATCCTTGCACCTAAATTCAAGGCTGTAAACAATGAACTTGAAAACAGACTCGGTGATTATAATATTGCTACATGGACCAAGCCGAAGGGCGGTTATTTCATCTCTCTTGATGTTATGGACGGAACTGCAAAAAGAGTATATGAGCTCTGCAAGGAGGGTGGCGTAACACTTACAACCGTAGGTGCAACCTTCCCTTACGGTAAGGACCCCAGAGACAGAAATATAAGAATTGCACCGTCATATCCTCCCGTTGATGAGCTTATCCTTGCTACAAAGCTTTTATGTGTATGCGTTAAGCTTGCAGCCTGTGAAAAGCTTTTAGCTGAAAAAGACTGATTTCAGACAGCATTTGACAAATATAAGGGCAGAAATCATCCATATCTCTTGACAGATATAAATTAAAATGTTAGTATTATAGTAGCGATTTTATAGGAATAAACTACAGGAGGTTTTTCTATGAAAAATAATATTAAAAAACTTGTGGCACTGTTTGTTGTAGTTGCAGCATTATGTGCACTTACAGTTACAGCAAGTGCTTTCACTGATGCTAAGGCTGTTACATATGATAAGGTGTATTATGACAGCATCACAGCAGCTGACAATGATGACTATTACAGCTTTTCATTAGACTCATACAGCAAGGTAACTATCGGTATCACTACTACTATCAGACCGTACACCCTTACTGTTTATGATGCAGAGAAGAAGCAGGTATGGACAGAAACCGTTTCAAAGGGCTTTTTTGAAACAGTAACTGATGACAGTAGAATTATTCAGAAGGAATTTGATAAGGGTGATTATTTCCTTAAGGTGTCAAGCACATCAGCAGGTAAATACAATCTCAAGCTTACAACTGCTCCTGCAAAGAAGGCTCCTGCTGAAACAGATCCCGACGAGAATAATTCAATTGCTGCAGCAAAGGTAATTGAATTAGGTAAAACTGTTACCGGTAAGCTTCTCAAAGAAAAAGAGAAGGATTACTTCAAGTTTGTTATTCCTTCAGCAGGCTCACTTGATCTCAAGGTTGTTTCAAAAATGCGTTATTATTCAGCTATTCTTTATATGGAAAATGCTGATAAGACAACAACCAAAATCTGGAGCGATGACAAGAACGAATGGGATTCTTCAAAGAAAACAAGAGAAGACTCATATAAGTTAGAGCTTTCTGAAGGTACATATTATCTTGAAATCAACGGCTTCAAAACAATTGGTAACGAGCGTTATGTTGCAACCGGCAGCTACGAGTTCTTTACTGCTTTTGCATCAGCAAAGGTAAATGAAACTGAACCTAACGGCTCTATCGTTGAAGCAAGAAAGATTAATCTTAATAAGACTTACAAGGGACATCTTTCAATTACTGATAACAAGGATTTCTATGAAATCACTGTTAAGGAAGGTAAGCTTGCAATCGGCTTCGTTTCAAATATGTCATCATACAACATTTATCTTTATGATGAATTAGGTACTGTAAAGTGGAGCAGCAAGGGTAATTCCAAGGCAGCTGATCAGGAAGCACGTGCAGACCTTCATAAGATGGATGTTGCTGCAGGTAAGTATTACATCAGAGTTGACGGCGGTAACGGTAAGTATTCCTTCAAGCTCGATCAGAGTGCTGATTTAGCAAAGGTTTCCGGTCTTAAGTACAGCAGATCAGTTACATATGTAACTCTTAAGTGGTCTAAGGTTTCCGGTGCAAACGGTTATGAAATCTTCAAGTATGACGATGCTGAAAAGAAGTATGTAAAAGTTGGTGCAACAAGCAAGACAAGCATCAAAATCAAGAATCTTGACGGCGGTACAGAATATAAGTTCAAGGTAAAGGCTTATAAGAAGATTAACAGCGCATACGCTTACGGTGAAGAAAGTGATGAGTTTATAGCTATCACTACACCCAGAAAGGCTAAGATTGCATCTGTAAAAGCAGGTGATAAGGGCTCAAAGCAGGTAACAGTAAAGTGGAATCAGGTTAAGGGTGCTG
>JAZRQQ010000106.1:0-9803 GCA_045649935.1 Acutalibacteraceae bacterium
CCCACCGCCCTGTAAACCTTAAAGCAGAGCCTTCCCTTTACGCCGTTCCCTTTTTATCACGAGCTTCTTTTTAAGAAGAACGTATAAAAAAAGGACGCCCGCAGACGTCCTTCAAAGTGCATATAAATAATATTATCAGTGTATAAACAATGAAAGAATTACAAGAATAACCGAGCCTACAACGGGAATAAGAATTGAGCCGATTGACCAGGTCTTAAGACTTGTCTTGATATCCATACCCGAGAAGTTGGTAACAACGTGGAAATAAGAGTCATTAAGATAGCTGGGGCACATTGTAGTAAGACAGAGAGCAAGGGCTGCAAGATAGGGGTTTACGCCAAGAGCAGACATCATAGGAGCAATAATAGCTGAGCCAGTAATCATTGCCGTTGTACCTGAGCCCTGGGGGAAGCGCATAATAACACCGATGATAATAGGAACGAGAATACCGGGGATACCTGTATCAACAATCCACTGAGCCATAATTCCTGCTGCGCCGGTTGCGTTAATGACTGCACCGAGAGCACCGCCTGCTGCTGTGATGAATACGATAGGACCGGCATCACGGCATGCTTCCTGCATAAGACCCACACAGGTTTTTTTATCATATGTACGGCAGAGAAGGAAAGCACCCATACAGAGGGAAACAAAGAGAGCGATAACCGGCTGACCGAGGAAGATAACGATGTTTGCAAAGGCTGTACCTGAAAGAGCAGAAATCTGACCTACAAGAGTATTGGCAAAAATAAGAGCAATGGGAACTAAGAGTGTTGCAAATGAAAGACCGGCAGAGGGAAGCTTTTCTGAAGCTAAGAGCTCAGCAAAGTCAGATGTTACAAGCTCTTCGTTCTTTTCCTGCTTAGCCTGGATTCTGTCCAGAACAACAAGCTGCTCGGGAGTATATTTTGAACGGTCAATTTCGTAGGGAACTACAAGGTTAGGATATTTTTTTCCGAAATAACGGAAAAGGAAAACAGAGAAAACGAAAAGGGGAACTGAAAGAGCTATACCTGCAAGGATGAATAAGCCGAGATCAATAGCACTGCCGTGTTCGTTGAATGTGGAAACAACAGCTAAGGGGCCGGGTGTGGGCGGAACAAGGAAGTGAGTTATGTAAAGACCCATACCGAGAATACCACCGAGACCTACCATTGATTTTTTTGTAAGACGGGAGAATTCCTTTGCAAGTGAAGAAAGAATAACGAAGCCTGAGTCACAGAAAACAGGGATTGAAACAACAAAGCCTGTAAGACCGAGGACAACGTCACAGTTTTTTACTCCTACGAGCTTAAGAATAGTAAGAGCCATTCTTTTTGCAGCACCGCTTTTTTCAAGGAAAATACCCATAATACAACCGAAGCCGATAACGACACCGATGCTTGCCATAGAATTACCGAAGCCCTTTGTAACGGTGCTTACACAGCCGGTAAGGGTTGAAACGACTGCATCACCTGATCCGAAGGGCATAGCAAGAACTGCAATAATTATTGCGGAAATGATAAGGGACGGGAATGCATGCATTTTTGTGAAGATGATAAAAAGCATCATAACTACGATGCCTATTGCCATCGCGAGAACGGGATGAAGCATAATTTTTTCCTCCTGATATTTTTATTAATAATATCACAAAAAAGAGACGGGTGTCAACAAAAAGGAGGTGTGAAGTTGAAATATGGATAAAATATTCATTTTACGGTGACAAAGTCTGCAAAGTCTCTTGTTTAAAAGATATTTTTTTGTTATACTCTTTGTATAGGAGAGTGAAAATATGGAAAAGAATTCATTAAAACAGAAAGTCAGGGACGGAATATCCCTGGCTAAAAAATACTGGCACGTTCCCGCAGAAGGCAATTATGTACCTTATAAAGAAATTGCTGCACTCAGCGGTGCGGGCTTCGGTGTTCACTGGGCAACGCTTCTGCCGTCAACAATAGGTCTCAGCGCATCCAACTTCCTTGTAGGTGCGAGTATAGGACTTAAGCCTATGGATCTGCAGATAATGCTTATGGTTGCCAACTTTATCGGTATACCTCTTGGTATTTTCAGATCGTGGTATTATGATAACCATCATCTCAAGGGTGGAAAGTTTCTTCCCTTTATCCGCAGGACAGCCTTCCCCATAGTATTGATTTCTATGATTTTTGTATGGCTGCCTTATGAAAACTGGGATTATATAGTCAAGGCAGTTGTCGTCGAAGTGATGTATCTGCTTCTGAGTATTTTCCTGTGCTTTTACAATGAGAGCTATACATATTTCCAGCAGATTGTAACTCCCAATACACAGGAAAGAGTTACCGTAATGAGTATATCTCAGATTGTTTACTCTATGGCACCGACTCTTACCAATCTCTTTATACCTCTTCTTGCTCCGTTGACGGGCGGTCTTAATAATATATGGACCTACAGAATAATCTATCCCGTGTTTACGGTAATAGGACTTGTTTTCAGTGTTGTATTTTTCCGTAAGGTAAAGGAACGCCTTATTCTCCCGAAAAAGCCTCCCGAGCCTGTAAGAATTATTGATGCGGTCCGTGAGGTTGCCAAAAACAAGTATTACTGGCTTACACAGTCAGCAGGCTGGGTTGTTTTCCTTGAATCAGGCTACGGCGTAGTTCTCGGCTGGACCTTCGTTTATGCTTTCGGCGGTAAGTATCAGGCTTCTCTGGGTATTGCAAACACAGTTATAGGTAATGCTGCACTGTGGTCAATGATGCTTGCACCCTTTGCTATTAAATATATGGGTAAAAGAAATCTGCTCATTACAATGAACTCCATAAATGTTGTTGTGCTGATTTTACTTTACTTTACTTATAAAAATATCTTAATTGTCTGCGCTCTCTGGTATTTCAATTCCTTCATCAATACCTTCTGGAATATAATTCAGCACGGTATTTCGGCAGATATGAGAGACTATCATCAGTGGAAAACGGGAGTGCGTATTGACGGTCTCTTCGGACCTCTCGGTATGATAGGCACCTTCATCGGAATGTTTACGGGTCTTTTCTATCCGTATATTTACGAAAAAATGGGACTTCTTGAGGATTACAATGTTCTCTATGACGATAATATGAGAAACAGTCTTTTTGAGGTGCTTATTCTCTGCTCTGCAGTAGGTGCTTTCCTTAACCTTATACCCTTTATTTTCTATGATCTTACGGAGGATAAGCATAAGGGCTATGTGGATGTGCTGAAAATCAGAGCGATGTTTGAGGACTTCGGAAACGGTGTTCTTGAGGACGGTCAGCTTGAAGAGAGTATGGATATTATCAAAGCGGCAAAAGCAGCTCTCGGCAAGGAAAAGAAGCTGCCCGATAAGTCGGCTCTGAAAAAGGCAAAAGCTCTTCCGAAGAAAACCGACGAGGAAAAAGAGTACCGTCTTGAGCAGATAAGAAAAGCCAAGGAAGCTCTTGATGCTCAGAGAACAGAAAATCTGAATATAGTTACTGCACCCTTCATTATGGAAGAGCTGGGCAAGTTCTCAACGGCAAGATATCAGAGGCAGCTTGAAGCGGCAAAAAACACCTTTGCAAGAGGTGAATTCTATATCTGGGATAATCTCAGTCAGGAAAAAGCAGAAGCAAGAGCTCTTCCTAAAAAGACAAAGGAAGAAAAGGAAATCAGAAGCGATGCTATTGCTCTTTGCAGACAGAAGAAGGAGTCCGTAAAGTTAATAGAAAAATACGGCAAGGAAAATCTCCGTAAGCCTGATGAGGCATATAAGGAGGAAATCCGAAATCGTGAAACAACGTCCTTCCTTGATTCGATGAAGCAGAGAAAAGAGCTTAAGCAATACGCAAAAGCCGTTTCTCTTTACAACAGAGCATTGGCACCTTACACCAAAGCTAAGAGCCTTCTTGAGCAGTGTGAAAACTACACACACCTTGATGAGCTTGAAGAAAGATATGCAGAGCTTTTAAACAGAGCTGAAATTTAAAATAAAAAGCTGTCTGTCGGGAAAAATAAAGACAGACAGCCTTTTTATATCCTTAAAACATTTGACATATCGGCAGTTTTGTATTATTATATTAGGTAGTATATTTTTGGAAAGGTAGTGTTTTAAATGAGCTCATGTTCAGGTAATTGCTCATCATGTTCATCTTCAGACTGCAAAGACAGAGATCCTCATCTTAAGCAGAATGAATACAGTAATATCAAAAAGATTTATGCTGTTGTCAGCGGTAAGGGCGGTGTAGGTAAATCCTCCGTCACATCACTTCTTGCAACGGCTATGCAGGCAAGAGGAATGCAGACAGCTATTCTCGACGCCGATATAACAGGTCCTTCAATCCCCAAGGTTTTCGGTATTACCGGTCAGGCAGAGTCTGATGCTACAGGTATTATCCCCAAGGAGACAAAGACCGGTATCCGTGTAATGTCTGTCAACCTTCTTCTTCCTCAGCAGGATGCTCCCGTTGTGTGGAGAGGTCCCGTTATCAGCGGTGCAATCCAGCAGTTCTTCACCGATGTTGCCTGGGGTGACGTTGACTATATGTTTGTTGATATGCCTCCCGGAACAGGTGATGTACCCCTTACAGTTTTCCAGAGCCTTAAGGTTGACGGTATCATTGTTGTTACAACACCTCAAGACCTTGTAGGTCTTATCGTTTCAAAGGCTATCAATATGGCTTCAATGATGAATGTTCCCGTTCTCGGTCTTATTGAAAATATGAGCTATTTTACCTGCCCTAACTGTGACGAAAAGCATTATATTTTCGGTAAGGGCTCAACTGATGAAGTATCCGAAAAGTTCGGTATTCCCGTTCTTGCCAAGCTTCCCATTGATATGAGAACACCGTCTCTTGAGGACAAGGGCGCAATTGAGCTCAGTGACACAGATATGATAATGCCTGTTATTGATAAAATTTTAGGCAAATAATTCAAATACTGTTAAAACACCTGCCAAAGTTAAGGTTTGTCTCAGGTTAATGCTTTAATATAAGTTTTACAGATAAAGTCTTGATTTTAAACGGGGTTTACTGTACCATATTATTAATATTTTTAACAGCTTATTGAAAAGGAATCTGCTTTTATGAGAAAAATTATATCAAGAATATTTTTAGTGCTTGCGGTTTTCGTGGTAGTTGTTGCTATAAGCGGTATTTATCTGACCTTCCATAATCCCGAAGAGGAAAGCACAACGGCTGCTGCTCTTCAGCCTACAATGACGGACTCTTCAGGTAAGAGCCATCTTGTTGTAGTTGACGGAAACGGTACAAGCTATGCTGTTGTAACTGATGTTGACGGTAACAGATATGCTGCTGAATACAGCGGAAATCAGATAGGCTCAACAGTGGGAAGCGTTAATGATCAGATTGCTCTTAGCGATCTGCCCACTTCTCCTGCAGGTGATACAGTAACAAGTACAACCGAAGCCTATACAACTACAGTACCCGTCACAGAGACTACAGCTCCCGTAACTCAGGCAACTGTACCGGGTGTAACTGAGGCTCCTGTTACGGAACAGACTCAGCCTACAACACAGACACTCAATCCCGGTCCCTATGACCTTGTTCCTTACAGAATTGAAAAATACGAAAAGATTTTTGTAAGCGGAAACTATCTTATGGAAATCACCACCAACGATCCCGATTTAGGTGATACGCCTATTACTATGGCGCTCAAGAACGGAAATATGTATATCGACACCTCTATTGAGGGTATAAAGTGTAAGATGCTTTATAAGAACAGCGATCAGACGATGTATCTTATTTTTGACGAATGGAAGAAGTACTGTAAGCTTCCCGAGGACCTTATGGGTGAGGATATGGATATCAGCTCAATGATGGCTGACTTTGATATGGCTGATATCGGTCAGGTTACCGTTTCTCAGGTAGATGTAGACGGAAAGCAGCTTATTCTTGAAAGCTACATAAGCCTTGATGACGGCTCAACGGTCAACTATTACTTTGACGGTGATAACCTTGTAAGAAGAGATAACGTCAATCTTGCCGGTGAGGTCGACTCAATGTTCGTCTCAAACTTTATGAGTGATGTACCCGACAGCTATTTTGAAATTCCCGCAGGCTACGGTTATCTTAACCTGAGCTGGCTCGGAGCACTTATGTAATAATAAAAATCAGGACTGCCTTATGTTTATAGATAAAGGCAGTCTTTCTGTTGTCAGGTGCGTTTGACAAGGGCTTTTTTTGGGTATATAATCAGCTATGGTAAATAATATATTCAAAAGAGAAAGGCATATTGCTGCAATGAAAAATTTTGATGTAAACGGAATGAGCTGTGCTGCCTGCTCTGCAAGGGTAGAAAAGGCAGTTTCCTCTCTTGAGGGTGTTGATAAATGCACGGTAAATCTTCTTACAAATTCAATGACCGTTGAGGGTACTGCAACTGCAGAGGAGATAGTCCGTGCTGTAGAAAAGGCGGGATATTCAGCCTCACCGTCAGATTCTCAGACAAAAAGCAAGGGAGAAGACGACCGATTCAGGGATACAGAAACACCGAAGCTTAAAAAAAGGCTTTTCAGCTCAGTTATCTTTCTTGCTGTTCTTATGTATTTTGCAATGGGACACGTTATGTGGGGATTTCCTCTGCCCTCATATTTTGAAGGTAATCCCGTCAGTATAGCTGTTGTTCAGCTTATTCTTACTTTAATTATAACGGTAATAAACCGTAAGTTCTTTATAAACGGCTTCAGGGGACTTATAAAAAAATCTCCCAATATGGATACCCTTGTTGCTTTAGGCTCAGGTGCATCCTTTCTCTGGAGCCTTGTGGTCCTTTTGCGTATGACAGCCGCTGAGGGCGCAGAGGCAATGGAGCTTCTTCACGGGCTTTATTTTGAATCTGCGGCTATGATTCTCACCCTTATTACCGTAGGTAAAATGCTTGAAGCAAAAAGTAAGGGCAGAACAACCGATGCTCTCAGAGCTCTTATTGACCTTCGTCCTGAAACAGCAAGGGTTATAAGAGACGGAAAGGAAATCACCGTTCCCGTATCCGAGGTTATAAAGGGTGATATCTTTACTGTAAAGCCGGGAGAGAGTATCCCTTGTGACGGTACGGTTGTTGAGGGAGAAAGTGCTGTAAATGAATCGGCTCTTACGGGTGAAAGTATACCCGTAGATAAAGAAGCAGGTCATAAGGTATCTGCCGCTACAGTTAATCAGTCAGGCTTTCTTAAATGTGAGGCTACGGCTGTAGGTGAGGAAACTACCCTGTCTCAGATAATAAAAATGGTTAGTGATGCAGCTATGGCAAAGCCGAAAATTGCCAAGGTAGCTGATAAGGTGTCGGGAATTTTTGTGCCGACGGTTATGGCTATTGCAATGATTACTGCTGTGTGCTGGCTTATTTCCGGTCAGGACCTTGCTTATGCGCTTGCAAGAGGTATATCTGTTCTTGTAATCAGCTGTCCCTGTGCATTGGGACTTGCTACTCCCGTTGCTATAATGGTCGGTAACGGAATCGGTGCAAAAAACGGAATACTTTTCAAAACCTCTCAGGCCCTTGAAAAAGCAGGCAAGGTGCAGATTGTGGCTCTTGATAAAACAGGTACCGTTACAAAGGGTGAGCCTGAGGTTACAGATATAATCTGTGCTGAGGGTATAAGTGAGAAGGAGCTTCTGTCGGCAGCATATTCACTTGAAAAGAAAAGTGAGCATCCTCTTGCAAGGGCAATAATAAAGCGTTGCGAAGAAGAGGGTATAGCAGCAGAAGAGGTTTCTGATTTTGAAGCTGTGTCCGGTAAGGGCGTAAAGGGAACAAAGGACGGACGTGAGCTCAGAGGCGGTAATTACGCCTTCATTTCCGGCACAGAAAATATATCTGAAGAGATAAAGGAAAAGGCAGAAGAATTTTCCTCAAAGGGCAGAACGCCCCTTTATTTCAGCTCTGACGGAAGCTTTATAGGAATGATTGCTGCCGCTGATACAATAAGAGAGGACAGCGCAAGAGCAATTTCAGAAATAAGGAATATGGGCATAGAGGTGGTTATGCTCACCGGAGATAACGAAAATACCGCAAGGGAAATCGGCAGACAGGCAGGCGTTGACAGAGTTATTGCCGATGTTCTGCCTGCAGAAAAAGAAAAAGCACTCCGTTCTCTTCAGAAGAGGGGAGTGACGGCAATGGTCGGTGACGGTATAAACGATGCGCCTGCGCTGACGAGAGCTGATATAGGTGTTGCAATAGGAGCAGGAACGGATATTGCTATTGATGCGGCTGATATTGTTCTTATGAAGAGCCGACTTACGGACGTTCACGCACTTATAAGGCTCAGCAGAGCAACTCTCCGTAATATCTATCAGAATCTTTTTTGGGCGTTTTTCTATAATGCTTTGGGTATTCCTCTTGCAGCAGGACTTTTTATACCGATTTTCGGCTGGGAGCTGAATCCTATGTTCGGTGCAGCGGCAATGAGCCTTTCATCCTTCTGCGTAGTTACCAATGCCCTCAGACTTAATTTTACGGATATCTATTCCGTAAGGCACGACCGAAGAATAAAGAAAATCGCAGAGCTTGAAGAAACATCGGATAATACAGAAAGCAAGATTGTTATTTCCGTTAAAGGAATGATGTGTGAGCATTGTGAAAAAAGAGTCAGAGACACCCTTGAAGCTTTGCCTTTTATTGATGAAGCCGTTCCCGATTACAAAACAGGCAAGGTATATCTTGTCTGTAATGAGGCACCTGATCTTAAGCTTGTGAAAAAAGCGCTGAAAGAGGCAGGCTATGCACTTGATAAAAAGGCATAAATTAAAAAAATCATTTTCGACAAGCTGTCAGACTGCCGAGAAAGTTACAAGATGCCCTTTTCTTTACTCCGAAGGCGTAAAGAGGTACTCCGAGAGGGTAAAAAAAGGGCAAAACAATGCAAAAACGGACGAAATTCGATGTTTCGTCCGTTTTTATAGCTTACTGTGTTTTTTCTTCAAGCCTTTAAAAATTATATTTTTGGCATTGTTGTTCTTGTGGCTTTATCGACAGTCAGGCTTTATTTGTTCTGTCCGTAATAAGCGTCAGGACCGTGCTTTCTCATATAGTGCTTGTCGAGAAGATACTGCTCAATAGGTCTTTTTTCACCGCTTATCTGCTCTGCGTGGTATGCCATATTTGCAACAGTTTCCATAACAACGGCATTATGTACAGCTTCCTTAGGAGTTTTACCCCAGGCAAAGGGGCCGTGCTTATAAACAACTACACCGGGTACTGCCATAGGATCGGTATCTCTGAAGGCTTCGATAATAACGGTGCCCGTTTCCTTTTCGTAGGCAGAAGCAACCTCTTCGGGAGTGAGCTGTCTTGTGCAGGGGATAGGACCGTAGAAGTAGTCGGCATGAGTTGTGCCGTAGGCAGGGATGCTTCTTCCTGCCTGAGCCCAGGAGGTTGCCCAGGTTGAATGGGTGTGGATTACACCACCGATTTCCGGAAAAGCCTTATAAAGCTCAATATGTGTAGGTGTATCAGATGAGGGGTTGAGACTGCCTTCCACAACATTACCCTCAAGGTCAACAACAACCATATCCTCAGCCTTCATAACCTCATATTCAACACCGCTGGGCTTTATAACGATAAGTCCCTTTTCTCTGTCGATACCGCTGACGTTACCCCAGGTGAAAGTAACAAGTCCGTAGGTGGGAAGGCTCAGATTGGCTTCAAGCACTTTTTGTTTGAGTTCTTCTAACATATATATCATTCCTTTTTTTACTTTTTGAATATTATATCTTTATGAGTCTCTGTTTGTCAAGCAGGGTCAGCTTAAGTTGGCGAATATAATCCGAAATAGTTTTTTGAATAAGGATTTCCGCCAATCTATTGTTAAAATACTCGTAAATCCGGAAGGATTT
>JAZRQQ010000107.1:0-17082 GCA_045649935.1 Acutalibacteraceae bacterium
ATTATGGCAAGACCCGTATTAGTAGAAACATCAGCAAGACACGTTCACGTAAGCCGCAGAGTGCTCGACATCCTTTTCGGTGAGGGCTATGAGCTTACAAAGAAGAAGGATCTTTCACAGCCCGGTCAGTACGCTTGTGAAGAAAGAGTACAGGTTATCGGCCCCAAGGGTGCATTCCCCGGCGTTTCCATTCTCGGTCCCGTACGTCCCGAAACTCAGGTTGAGCTTTCAGCAGGCGATGCACGTTCAATCGGCGTTAAGGCTCCCATCCGTGAAAGCGGTGACCTTGAAGGCAGCGGTCCCTGTAAGCTTGTAGGTCCCAAGGGTGAGGTTGAGCTTGAGGACGGCGTTATCATCGCTAAGAGACATATCCATATGACTCCCGAAGATGCTGAAAAGTACAACCTTGTTGACAAGCAGATCGTTTCCGTTAAGGCTGACTCAGACGGCAGAAGCCTTATCTTCGGTGACGTTATCGTAAGAGTAAACCCTGCTTATGCACTTGCTATGCACATCGATACCGATGAAAGCAACGCTGCTTCCTGCGTTCCCGGTATGATGGGCGATATTATCTGATTAAGATAATTATTGTGTGAACGAAAAGGCTTTTTGGGATATCCCATTAAGCCTTTTTTAAACCCGTTTAACCTTTTTATATCAAGGGAGAGAATTATGAGTAACCATTTTTTTGCAATGTACGGCAGAATGAAATTTATCAACCGCTGGGCGCTTATGCGTAAGACCTCGGAAGAAAATCTCAGTGAGCACAGCGGTGACGTTGCCGTTATAGCTCACGCTCTTGCGCTTATAAAGAATCTTCGTTTCGGCGGAAATCTCAATGCGGAGAGAGCTGCCTTTCTCGGTCTTTATCACGATATGCCCGAAATTATTACGGGAGATATGCCGACACCTGTAAAGTATCACAGCAATGATCTGAGAGAAGCCTTTCAGAAGGTTGAGGACCTTGCAAGTAAAAAAATTCTTTCTATGCTTCCCGAGGATATGAGGGAGTATTATGAGAGTGCTTTTTTCAAAAAGGAAGAGGATGAATATCTCTGGAAAATAGTCAAGGCGGCTGATAAAATATCTGCCCTTATAAAGTGTACCGAAGAGAAAAAAGCCGGCAACGCGGAATTTGCTCAGGCTTACGAGAGTACCAAAAAGTCAATTGAAAGTATGAATATGCCTGAAGCTGATGAATTTATAAAAGAGTTTCTGCCGTCCTTCTCACTGAGTCTGGATCAGCAGAATCTTTAATATTAAGAAATAATTACAAATTATTAATGTCTATTTACAAATCTGATAAATAAGAATATAATACCCTATGTTTGCAAGGGTATTATTTTTTCGTTTGAAAGGTGATTATGCAATGAACAACAGCCTTTGTCAGAAGCAGAGCTTTTTTGACAGAATAAGGTGTGAGACATCAGTTTTTGAAATTGTTTTCTGGTGGATTGTAAGAGGACTTATAATATTCAGCGGTATAAAGAATTCAGAAAATATGCTTTTTTATCTGATTTCATTTATGCTTACCTTCGCTGCAGATATTTTACATATTATTTTTCCGAAGCTAAATATCAGCGCAAGGCTGCAGAGTTTTATCTCTGTGCTGTGCCTTTTCAGTACGGTTATAGGCTTCGGCTTTTCGGTGATTGAAAAATATCCCGAATATGATATTCTTCTGCAGTTTATCGGTGGTATTTTCGGCGGTGCATCGGGTTATTATATTGCCCTTGCCTTAATGAAACCGACAACAAGAAATGAATTCACCTTTGTAAGCTTTTTCACTCTTTCCTTTGGCGGAACGATGGTATATTTAAGAAAGCTTACTGAGTTTTTCATAGATTTTTATAAAGGTACAAATATATGTCATGCGGAATTTGTAGAGGACAGCCACTGGCTTTACCGTGTATTAGGTATGGGAATGAGTCCTTATGAGCAGAGACCCCTTCTTGATATGGATGAGGATTTTATCTTTTCGCTGATGGGCGTGATTGTTTCAACAGTTACTGTTTTTCTGAAAAGCTTTATTAAGAACAGAAATCTTTTCAGAAGTGAAAAAACAAAAGGAAATTTTATAAAAAGATATCTGAACGACTTTAAAAATAAAATATCCCTTGAAATTGAAAAGGTAAATAAGGATACAAGTATTTTTGATGTCCTTTTCTGGTGGGGTGTAAGGTTTTCGATGTTATACGCTTTTATTGTTATGGAAAACAGAGCAGAAGCCACCCTTCTTTCTGCCAATCTTATAGCAACCTTCGCCATAACTCTCGTTCATCTTGTTTTTCCCTCCCGGTCTCTTCTTTCGAAAATCAGCTACAGAGTACAGACACTCATTACAGTAATTGTATTCCTTGGATCATACTGCGGCAACTACTGCTTTGTTTATAATATTCTTCCGAGATTTGATCTGTTTCTTCATTTCGTTTCAGGCACACTGTGTGTTCTCGGCGGATATTATATAGTTCTTATTCTCTTTAAACCGACAACAAAAAAGGACAGTATCCTAACTGCACTTTTCTCCTTCTGCTTCTCCTGCTTTATTATGCCCGCCTGGGAAGTGAGCGAATTTATCGGTGACTTTATCTGGGGTACAGCTAATCAGGGCTTTTACTGGGGACCTAGAGACGACAGCTTCTTCTTTAAGGTCTTCGGTCACGGTGTAGGAAATACGCAGCTTTATTATCTCTTTGATACGGTTTACGATGTGCTTCTTGCAACGGTGACAACAGTTATAACATTTGTGCTTCTCTACGCTTTCCTCGAAATAAGAAGAGTCAGAGCCAGAGGAAAAGGTGTTACTGAAACAGGAAAAGAAGCTGAAGAAAAAGAGCTTGTCGCCTGTTGACAAAAATTACCGGTTATGTTAAAATAATTAAAGTTAATACCTCTACAAATAAGGGGAGTAGCTTTTTACTGTAAATCAACACACGCCTAAGGGCTGGTTTACAGGCCGATTACGGTAGCAAGACCTTTAACGGCGCCATCAGGCTCTGTTAAAGGTTTTTTTATTAAAAAAGTGTTTGTCAGGCAAAACTTAAACAGAAAATATATTTAAGGAAGGAAATGACTATGAAACATTATTTGCACACAGTCGATGAGGTTTTCTCAGAGGTTTCGTCCTCTGCCGGCGGTCTTACTGCCGCTGAAGCTCAGACACGTCTTGAAAGAGACGGAAAAAACAAACTCAATGAAGCAAAAAAGAAGTCTACTCTTGCACGTTTCGTTGACCAGCTTAAGGACCCGATGATAATTATTCTTATTGTTGCCGCAGTAATTTCTGCAGTCACAGGTGTTATCGAGGGAATACAGAGCGGTGCAGGAATGGAATTCCCCACAGACGTTATTATTATTCTCTTCGTTGTTGTACTCAACGCAGTTTTAGGCGTTGTTCAGGAGAGCAAGGCTGAGGCTGCTATTGAGGCACTTCAGGAAATGGCGGCAGCTACCTCAAAGGTAATAAGAGACGGTAAGCTCTGCCATGTAAAGAGTGAAGAGCTTGTAGTGGGTGATATTATTCATCTTGAAGCAGGTGACTCAATTCCCGCCGATGCACGAATTATTGAATGTGCAGGTATGCAGGTAGAAGAAGCTTCACTTACAGGTGAAAGTGTTCCCGTAAATAAAAAGGTTGATGCCCTTGCTGCCGCCGAAAACGGTGATGTACCTCTCGGTGACAGAAAGAATATGGTGTATATGGGCTCAAATATTGTTTACGGACGAGGTGTTGCCGTTGTAACAGGTACAGGTATGAACACTGAAATGGGTAAAATTGCCGATGCTATTGAAGCTGCTCAGGAGGGTCAGACACCTCTTCAGTTAAAGCTTGCACAGCTCAGTAAAACCCTTTCATTTCTTGTTATCGGTATCTGTCTTTTCATCTTTGCGTTCACTCTTATCACAAGCAAGGAAGGCTTTTCTGTAGGTCTTGCCCTTGATACATTTATGGTTGCTATCTCTCTTGCAGTTGCAGCAATTCCCGAGGGTCTTGCCGCTGTTGTTACCATTCTTCTTTCAATGGGCGTTACAAAAATGTCAAAGCAGAATGCTATTATCCGTAAGCTTACAGCTGTTGAAACTCTCGGTTGTGCTCAGATTATCTGCTCAGACAAAACAGGTACTCTTACTCAGAATAAGATGACAGTTGTAGAAACCTTCTGCGACAGTGAAGAGATGTTTGCTACAGGTATGGCTCTTTGCACCGATGCTGAGGTTGAGGGTGAAACGGTTATAGGTGAGCCTACAGAGGCTGCTCTTGTTTATCACGCCCTTAAGAATAACCTTAATAAAAATGAGCTTAAGTCAAAATATCCGAGAATTGCTGAAGTGCCCTTTGACTCAGGCAGAAAGATGATGACAACCGTTCACGATTTCGGCGGAGTTATCTATCAGTTCACCAAGGGTGCTCCCGATGTTATTCTCGGCAGATGTAAAACAGCAATAATCGGCGGCAAGGAAGTTCCTATGACCGACGAGGTAAGAGCTGTAATTGCACAGAAGAATAAGGAAATGGCAGACAAGGCTCTTCGTGTTCTTTCTCTTTCAATGAAGGTTCTTTCCGGAAAGCCTGAAGAAGAAACCAGTGAGGCTCTTGAAAATGACCTTGTGTTTGTAGGTCTCTGCGGTATGATTGACCCGGTACGTCCCGAGGTAAAGCTTGCTATTGATGAATGCCGCAGCGCAGGTATCACCGCTATTATGATTACCGGTGACCATAAGGATACAGCTGTTGCAATTGCAAAGGAGCTTGGTATCATTCAGAGTGCAGATGAAGCTATTACCGGTGCTGAGCTTGATACAATCAGTGACGAGGACTTCCTTGAAAAGGTAAAGCAGTATCACGTTTACGCAAGAGTTCAGCCTGAGCACAAGGTAAGAATCGTCAACGCATGGAAGGCTAACGGAATGGTTACGGCTATGACCGGTGACGGTGTAAATGATGCTCCCTCCATAAAGAGTGCCGATATCGGTGTCGGTATGGGTATTACGGGTACTGACGTTACAAAGAACGTTGCTGATATGGTTCTTGCTGACGATAACTTTGCAACAATCGTTTCTGCTGTTGCTCAGGGCAGAAGAATTTACGATAATATCAGAAAGGCAATTCAGTTCCTTCTCTCTTCAAATCTTTCCGAGGTTCTTTCTATCTTTGCGGCAACAATGCTCGGCTTTGTAATTCTCAAGCCTACACACCTTCTCTGGATTAACCTTATTACAGATACATTCCCTGCACTTGCTCTCGGTATGGAAAAGGGCGAAAAGGATATTATGAAGCGTAAGCCCCGTTCATCAAAGGACGGTATATTTGCCGGCGGTCTCGGACTTGATGTTCTTTATCAGGGTGTAATGGTAACTGTGCTTACTCTTGTTGCTTATTTCCTCGGTAACTCTATGAGTGTCCATGAGCTTTTCTCAAGCGGTATTATTTCTGCTGAGCTTATGGCTGAAATCAGTAAGTTCTCTTCAACCTTTATGGCAGTTGAAAGTGAAAGCATCAGAGCTGCTCTTGAGGCAATTGCCGTCAGCGGTCACGGTGTATATGACAATGCTTATGAGCTCATTCACGGTAACGGTATGACAATGGCTTTCCTTACAATGAGCCTTTCAGAAGTATTCCATTCTCTTAATATGCGTTCACAGAGAAAATCTGTATTCACTCTCGGCAATATAAACAAATGGCTTTTAGGCGCTACTGCAGCAACCTTTGTTCTTACAACAGCAGTAATTTATATTCCCTTCCTTGCAGATGCCTTTGAATTTACGGCTATCAGTCTTAAGGAATATGCTGCCTGCGTAGGTCTCGGTGCAATGACTATCCCTGTTGTTGAAGCAGTCAAGGCTGTACAGCGTGCAGTTGCAAAGAAAAAATAATTTTGCAGTTATAAAAATTAAAATGCAGTCACGGTACCGTGACTGCATTTTTTCGTTATCGGATATTTATTTTAAAATTTGCATATGAAATACTCTGAAAACATTTTACAGGTATCTCATCATTGCAACGGCTTTACCGAGAATAATAAGCTCATTGACAATAATCGGCTCAAAGGCATCGTTTTCAGGCTGAAGACGGAAGTGACCGTTCTCCTTATAGAATGTCTTTACCGTTGCTTCATCTTCAATAAGAGCAACGACAATATCACCGTTACGTGCCGTAGGCGTTTTTTCTACGAAGAGAATATCACCGTCATAGATGCCTGCATTGATCATACTTTCACCCTTGACTCTGAGGGCAAAAAGGTCCTTATCCTTGGAAAGGTGGCCTCCCGTAAAGGGGAGATAACATTCAATCTGCTCAACTGCAAGAATAGGAAGACCCGCAGTAACCGTACCGAGAAGGGGAACGTGGCGTACATTTTCAGCCTGACCTACGATACGTATAGACCTTTTAAGCATAGGGTCACGGACAATATAGCCTTTTTCTTCAAGGGCGTCAAGATTAGCCTGTACGGAAGATGTCGAGCGCAGTCCTACTGCCTGACAGATTTCTCTGACAGAGGGAGGAACACCGTCACCCATACGTTCTTTTAAATATTCAAGAATCCTGTGCTGATTTTCACTTAAAGATTTCATATTACTACCTCTTTTCAGATTTTGTAAAATACTGTAGAAAAATGATACAAATGTTCGACAAAAGTAGTATAACATATAATTTTGCAAATTGCAAACATTTGTTCTTATTTTTTGTAAATTTTTTTCGGCTTTATTTCTGCCGTATAAAAAGCAGCCTGCCAATCAATAATAAAAGTGAAGAAAAATTTTAGGAAATGAGGAAATACAATGAAAAAGAAGAGCTTTATGTCAAAGCTTTATACGGGTAAAGGCTTTTATATTACGGCGGCAGTGTGCTTCGGTCTTATGGCTGTGGCCATAGGTGTTATTTACCGTGCATCGAGCAATCTGATTTCAGAAATTGCTTATGACGGAAATCAGACGGAGTACATCATAACTGAGCAGGCAAAGGCAGAAAAGACTGATGAAGCCGATCCGAGACTGACAGAAAAAGAGACCTTTACCGAAGAGCCTGAGGATACATCTGTTATTACAACTGAGGCAGAAAAAACAACATCAGAAACAACGGTGAAAGAGGATATAACTGAGGTACAGGCAGCAAATTACGGTAACAATTCTTACATTCTTCCCGTGACGGGAGAAATTATAAAGGATTATGCCGATCATCCCGTTTATGATGAAACTATGGGAGACTGGCGTGTTCACAAAGCTATAGATTTTCTCTGCGCAAAGGGTACCCCGGTCTCTGCGGCGGGAAACGGTAAGGTGACGAAGGTCTATTCCGATACATCCTACGGATACTGCATTGAAATTGATTTCGGTGAATTTACGGGAAGATACTGCGGTCTTGAGCAGGGGACAACGGTAAAGTTCGGTGATGAGGTAAAAAAAGGTGATCCTATAGGTAATACGGGTGATCTGCCCTGCGAAGGCGAACAGGAGGCTCATTTCCATTTTGAAGCTCTGAAGGACGGAAATAATATTGATCCCCTCAAGGCACTTAAAAAATAAAAAAATAAAAAGGTAGCAAAAGAATTTTTTTGCTACCTTAATTTTATACATAAGTGAATTTTTATCTCTGCTCACCGTATTGGATGTTTGATTCCTGCGGTCTTGTCTGCTGAGGCTGTACGGGCTGCTGTGAATAAACATATACGGGAGGCTGTTGTGAGAAGATTGTAGGACCGCCCTGAAGAGGAACCTGAGTATATAAGGGCTGGTAAACGGGCTGACCCTGAGGTTGAATATGTACCTGAGGATAAACAGGTGCTGCCTGAGGCTGGGGTTGGGGTTGGGGTTGGGGCTGAGGCTGAGTCTTGGCCTTCTTCGGCTTTGCAGCTGCTTTAGGCTGAGGAGGTACAGCACCTTCGGGCTTAAGGTTAGGCTTATCATCGATAATCTGCTGAAGGAGTCTGATTACCTCGGAAAGGCTCTTGAAAATAACGGCAAGAACAAGACCTGCAATGATGCAGACTGAGAAGAAAACAAAATTGAGATCTTCAGCAAGAGCTGCAACAACACTGCCTGTAACTGCGCCTGCACCTACAGCAACGTAAGCAAGAACAGTGAGAACCTTTGAATACATATTTCTGCCGATTCTGTCAACACCGCTTGAAGCCTTGATAAGAGCCTCGTATTCTTCGTCGGTTACGATAATAGGTGTTGTTTTATTTCCGTCGGTTTTATGTGTGAGTCCCCATGCCTGGAGATCTTCATCCTTTTTTCTGTAATATTCTTCAGCCTGAAGCTTCTGAAGCTCCAGAATTTTATTTTCAACCTGTTCTAACATTATACATTCTCCCTTTCGGTAAGTTAATTGTTTTTATTCCTTAATAGATTACCATATTTTTTTAAAATGTTCAATAGCAAAATAAAAAAATGCAGTGAGTTTTTGTTTAAGTTTTTTTGAAGAAACACTCTTTACCTATGGAGTAATTTATGATATTATAAATTCAAACAAAAAATAATAAAAAGGAGATTAAAATTATGGAAGCATTACTTTCAGCGGCAAAAGAACTTTTCTTTACCAATGTACCCGCATCAGTTGCAGTTATAGGTCTTGCAGGCTACTTTTTCTGCATGGGTATCGTATTTATCATCAGTCCTGTAAAAAATGCACAGAGCTTTGCTGTAAAGCCCGTTGATAACGCAGGTATTACGGAAATCAGAGTGTACTACGGAGGTATATCGATAGCCCTCGGCTCATTCCTTGTGTATCTTACAATAGCACTCGGCACACCCGTATATTCTCTTGCAGGCGGTCTTTTCTTTGCAACAACAGTATTTACCACAAGAACAATTTTTCTCTGCGTTGATAAAGGTTGGAAATGTCCCTATACTAAGCTTGCTATTCCCGCAGAAGGTCTTTTCGTTATAGCGCTCTGGACCTGCTTTGTTCTTTCAAAGACACTCTACTGATATGAATTATCCTATTATTCCTAAACCTCAGAGTATAACTTCAGGGGATAGAAGTGTATTTATTCTTACAAGACTTTGCGAATTTGAAGGTGAAGATAAATTTCCGAAGGCAGCTGCTGCTCTCAGAAAATTTCTTGACGAAAGCTTCGGTATATCTCCCGTAGGAACGGGCAGAGAAAAAATTTCTCTTCTGCAAAGTGATGAAATCTCTCACGAAGAGGGGTACACCCTTTCGGTAAAGGAAGATGAAGTAATAATAAAAGGCAGAACGGAAAAGGGCGTTTTCTACGGGATACAGACTCTCAAGCAGATGCTTATGTACGGTGAGCTGACCTTGTGTGAGACGGAGATATCCGATGAGCCTTCAATGGAATACCGTGGCTTTCTTCTTGACTGCGGCAGATATTTCTTCACCAAAGAGGCAGTATTTATCTTCCTTGAAATTATGGCTCTTCATAAGCTGAATAATTTTCACTGGCATCTTACAGAGGATCAGGGTTGGAGATTTTACAGTGAAAAGCATCTTCTTCTGACGGAAATCGGCTCATACAGAACCCATACCAATTTTAACTCTGTTCCCCACAGCGGTTATTATACCAAAGAGGATATGAAAGAGATTGTGGACTATGCCCACTCTCTTTTTATAAAGGTCATACCTGAAATCGATACACCGGGACACACGGTCAGCGCAATAGCTGCATACCCCTTTCTCTCCTGCTTCGACAGAGAGCTTGTGACAGAGACAAAGTGGGGTGTCAAATATGATGTTCTCTGTGTCGGTAAAGAGAGCACCTTCGACTTTGTCTTTTCTCTTTTTGACGAGGTTCTTGAAATCTTCACTGACGGTGTTGTTCATATCGGCGGTGACGAGGTCCCCACAAGGAGATGGGAGCTGTGTCCTCACTGTCAGCAGCGTATGAAAGAGGAGGGCTTTAAAAAGGCAGAGGATCTTCATACATATTACCTCAACCGCATCGGAGATTATCTCAGAAGCAAGGGTGTCCGTGCAGTTATGTGGAATGACAGAGTCAGAGACTTTATGACGGACAGATTTATTGCCTGGCAGCTCTGGAACGGAGATATGAAAGAAGAGGATGTTGCACAGGAGGTAAACAAGGGCAGAGCCTTTATTATTTCATCTGCTCAGGCCTATTACCTTAACTTTCCTTACGGTCAGACAAGTCTTGAAAAGTGCTATAAGTACAATCCCGTTCCCCGTGGAATCAGGGAGGAAAACCGTCATCTTATCGAGGGCGCAGAGGCTTGTCTCTGGACAGAATTTATTCCGGATATGAAAAAGGCAGAATACAGTATGTTTCCCCGTCTTGGCGCTTTTTCCGAAACAGTCTGGAGTGGAGAAGAAAATAAGGATTATAAGGATTTCCTTTCAAGGCTTGACGGGTATTACAAGCATCTTAAAACAATAAATCTTGATTTTGCTCCTTACAGAAAAGCAGAACCCCGTATTCTCAGAAAAGCGGCTTCTCTTCTCTGGTGGGAAAGAAGAAAACTCTGCTGGGGCGGACTTTATAATTATATTGACAACAGACAACTTGAGAAAAAATACGGAAAGAAGGATGACTGAAATGCTTAATCTTATTCCTATGCCCAATAATCTCACTGTAAGAGAGGGTGACTGCTATTTATACAGAAACAGAATTATTCTTAAGGTTGATGACAGACTTGCAGAAATAAAACCTCTTGTAAACAAGTATCTTCCCGTGAAAACAACTCAGTCTGCAGATGCAGCACATGTTGAGTTTATTTATGACAGAACACACAGAGAGGAAACATATTCTCTTATTGCTGAGAGCTACTGTATTAAAATTTTTGCCGGTACATACAGCGGTGCTTTTTACGGTCTTATGACTCTGCGTCAGCTTTTCCATACCTGTGAGGCTGACGGCGAGAATTATATCATACCCAGACTTGAAATCAGAAGAGATACCCCGAAGAATGAGTGGAGAGGCTTACAGCTTGATGAAAGCCGTCATTTCTTCGGCAAGGATACGGTAAAGAAATACCTTGATTATATGGCTTTATATAAGCTTAACCGTTTCCATTGGCATCTTACCGACGATCAGGGCTGGAGAATAGAGATTGAAAAATATCCTCTTCTTACGGAAATCGGAGCATACAGAAAGGGTACACAGCTTCATTCCTGGAACTGTAAGGAAATGGAGAATGTTCCCCATTCCGGTTATTATACCAAGGATGATATAAGAGAAATTATTGCTTATGCAAAAGAGAGATGCATCGAAATCATTCCCGAAATTGATTTCCCTGCTCATTCAATGGCTGCTATAGTTGCTTATAATGAGCTTGCCTGCCGTGAGGTAATCTGTGATGTTCCTGATTTCTTCGGCGGTGTTATTCCTGACGGAAGAGGACTTAAAAACTGGCACAGAAATCTCTGTCTCGGTAAGGACAGCGTAATTGAGTTTGCAAAGGATGTACTCGGTGAGGTTGCAGATCTTTTCCCCTTTGAATATTTCCATGTAGGCGGTGACGAGGCTCCTACAAGTGAGTGGAAAAAATGCCCCGAATGTCAGAAAAGAATCAAGGCTGAAAAGCTTAAGAATCCGGTTGATCTTCAGAGCTGGTTTACCAATGAGCTTAATCTGTTCCTTAAACGTAAGGGCAAGATAATGGTAGGCTGGAATGAGGTTCTTGCTTCAGATAGAACGGATACTGATGTCGTAGCACAGTACTGGACTCCGAGAGATGATAAAAACGTTCTCAGACACCTTAAAAAAGGCGGCAAGGTAATTATTTCAAAGCATAAGAATTTCTATTTTGATATGCACTATTACTATTGCACCGTGGCTGATACATATAATTTCAGACCTGAAAAGATAAAGATCAAGAAGGAGCTTAAGGATAATATCCTCGGTGTTGAAGCTGAGCTCTGGACCGAGTGGGTTGTCAATGAAAAGCAGATTTTCTTTATGCTCTTCAACCGCGGTCTTGCACTGAGTGAAAATGCGTGGACAGAAAGACTTGACTTCAAGTCATTTAAAAAGCGTCTTGAGTCTCATAAGAAAATTATGGACAGTATGGGTATTTACTACGGAGATAATATCTTTACTATGAAAAAGAACAAGAGACTCAAGAAGAGAATGTCAAAGAAATACGGCTTCACCCATAAGCACAACGATTCAGAATTCCGCTTAAGTGAAATCTATGATGAGCTTCTCGTGAAAAAAGCAGAAGAAAAGCTTATAAGAGAAAAGGCTGAGGAAGAGTATGAAAAGACTGCTCTTGATGTAGCCGATTTACTTGAAAAGGCCGAGGAAGCGGTAAACGAAATTTTCTTTGAACAGTGATAAAAAGAAAGGACAGACATCAAAAAAGTCTGTCCTTTAAAATTTTTGAAGAATTAAGCTTTACGGCAAGTATTGCCGAGAGAATACATTTGAGTATATCTCCCAAAAGAAACGGCAGAGATATACTACTGAACGCAGCCGCTAACATAAAGCCGTTATGAATACACATAACGAGAACTGCAGATATATGTTCAACCGTAATTCCGATAAATAGAGTGACAAGAAGATACCGCCTGAAGCTTACCTTTCTGCCTTTAAGGGCACTCATAAGCGGTACTGCAAGAAGAAAGCCCCAGTAGAATCCGCCCGTTATTCCGAAAAGACGGTCAAGCCCTCCACCGCCCGAAAAAACGGGAAGACCTGCTGCACCCATAATAAGCCAGGTACCGACGGTCATAAGACTCTGTAAGGGTGGGAGCATAAGTGCCGTAAGATTGATCATAACTGTCTGCAGAGACAGAACACTTACTGAGGGCATAGGGATGCAGAT
Source organism: Acutalibacteraceae bacterium (assembly GCA_045649935.1). GTDB lineage: Bacteria > Bacillota > Clostridia > Oscillospirales > Acutalibacteraceae > UBA6857. Next base: position 12,748 of record JAZRQQ010000107.1, read on the forward strand.
ATGGGACGAAAGGGATATAAGAGATATGAGAAGAGCTGCTTTTACTGTTGTGTAAAGGCTTTTATTCTGTTTCATCTGTATCCTCTCCTTTCGCGGCAAAATCTGTTTTTTTACATCTGCTGTGCAGAATTGTTACTGATAAAAAAGGCTGTCGGGTGACAGCCTTTTTTATTAAAGATGTTCTTTTACATTCTTTTCAAAATGTCCTGTGTTCTGGAAGCCTGTTTCAGTGTTGAGCTTTTCTGCACTCCAGGCTGCAGCGATATCTTCATAAGTACCGGTGAAGATTTTTGCTCTCCAGAAGCCGTCCTTGGCACCGTACATACACCAGTCTGATGACCACATACCGTGGCCTGTAGCCTTGTATGTCCAGCACATCCAGCTGTAGTTGAGCTTGTTCATTGTGCTGAAGCAGTTCTTCCATGTTGTAGCCTTATGGGGGTAGAATTCACCGACCATAAGAGGTACGTTGGGATGAATAGCCATTGTGAGAAGAAGGAAGAAGTTGAAGATAAAGTCAGAGTTGTTGTAGAAATGTACCTGATATACAACGTTCTCCCAACCCTTGAAGAATGTATGGGGAAGTGCGAAGCCTGTCCAGATAGCTTCCATTGTGATTATATGGTCCTCGTCAACAGCACGTACTGTATTGTAAAGGCGGGTGTAAATAGATTCGTTTTTGATTCTTCTTTCGATTTCTGTGCAGCTTACGTCACACATAGGCTCGTTGAGAAGGTCATACATAGCAACAGCAGGGTTGCCGTTGAATCTTGAGGCAATAGCTGTCCAGAGCTCATCGGTAAGCTCACGGTATCTTTCACCGCGGTCACTGTTTTCCATAAGCTGTGCACCGGCAAAGCCGCGTCCGCTATGGGGAGCATCACTCTGGGAGCCTACGGCGCCGTGCATATCAAGGATAACATAAAGCTCTCTCTTTGAGCATTCCTCAACTACCCAGTCAAGACGGGAGAAATCCCAGTTGCCGTTTTCGTCGAGAATCTTTGTTCCGTTATCGTCGTAGTAGAAGTTTCTGTACCAGAAGGGAACACGTACACAGTTGAAGCCCATAGCCTTGATGTTGTCAAGGTCCCATTCTGTGAACCAGTTGTCATAGAACATATTGAGAAGCTCCTGAGCCTTTTCACGTCCGAAGCGTGTTTCAAGAACATCGTATACCATTTCACCGTCATATTTCTTGCCGTGATAGGGGTCATAGACTTTCTTCTGTTCTTCTGTGAGCTCGCTGTAATAAATACCGGTATATTCAGCAATCTCTTTTTCGGTCATTTCTTCGATTTTCTTTACTGTAACATCATCAGGGTTGAGCCAATCCTCACGGACAAGCCATGCACCGATGTTCACGCCTTTGAGCTGAACCTCTTCACCCTTCTGATTGTACATCTTTCTGCCCTTTACAGTGAGGAAGTCTTCGGCAGTGAAGCCTGTAACCTTATCGTCTGCTGCAGCTGCTGTATTTTCAGCCGAGGCAACAACACAGACAGAAAAAGCCATTAAAAGAGCAAGAACAACACAGAGAGATTTTTTAAAAATTTTCATAGTTTTCTTTCCTTTCAATATGAATTATTTTTCATTTTATCAATTATACATTAACATAACCGAAAGGTCAACAATTCCTTTTCGGGCATCATTTAACTTTGTATTATCCCACAAAAAATAAACAGATATTTTGTGCATTTTTTCTTCTGCGTTTCTTTCTCTTGCAGTGAATACAGATGAAGCCTGATTCCTCAGAAAAACAGGCGGTGTAAGGGGATATCTGACATATATCAGATTCTCTGTACAGTAAAATAAAAAGTGAATTTTAATGTATTAATTTTATCAAATCTGTAGATTTTTTTTATTTTTTATGTTATCATTTAATAGTATAGATTACTGTGGGTTTATTTAAATATTTATGACCTTACAGCTTACAAAATTCTAACGGTAAAACCGTTTAAAGGAGGACAAAAGTTAATGCTTAAGAAAATCAGCACACTCCCGTTCAAGGATACACCTGAACAGGCAGCAAAACTCGATGCAGTAATCGCTGAATGCACAGGAGACCTCAGCCGCCTTATGCACGTAATGCAGGTAGCACAGGAGATTTACGGCTATCTCCCCATTGAAATTCAGAAAAAGATTGCTGAAGGTATGGACGTACCCCTTGAAAAGGTTTACGGCGTTGCAACATTCTACGCTCAGTTTGCTCTTTCACCCAAGGGTAAATATGCTATCTCAGTTTGTCTTGGCACCGCTTGTTACGTTAAGGCTGCTCAGGAAATTTTTGATGAGCTTTCAGCACAGCTCGGTATCGGTGCAGATGAATGTACTGCAGACGGTAAATTCTCACTTACAGCCTGCCGCTGTATCGGTGCTTGCGGTCTTGCTCCCGTTCTTACAGTAAACGACGACGTTTACGGCAAGATTACCGCTAAAGATGTTAAGGGCATTCTTGACAAATATATGGACTGATGAGAGAACTTTCTCTGAATGTGCTTGATATTGCTCAGAACTCCATAAGAGCTGAAGCTTCACTGGTAAATATTGAGCTTACCGAAAGCACAGTGGCAAATGAGCTTGTTATCTGTATCAGTGATAACGGTAAGGGTATGACGGCTGAACAGCTTGAAAGTGTAAGGGATCCCTTCTTCACGACACGTACCACAAGAAAGGTAGGAATGGGTATTCCGCTTTTCAGAATGGCGGCGGAAATGACGGGTGGCTCCTTTGACATCGAAAGTCAGCCCGGTGTGGGTACGAAAACTACGGCACGGTTCAGAACGGACCATCTTGATTTTACGCCCATAGGTGATATGTGCTCTACGGTTATTACTCTTATTACAATGAACCTTCATATGGACTTTGTCTACAGAAGGCAGATTGACGCAAAGGAATTCACTGTTGATACAAGACAGCTCAAGGAAATTCTCGGCGATGTCCCTCTCAATGAACCGAGCATAACAGCTTGGATAAAAGAATACATTACAGAAAACACGAAACAACTTACGGAGGTGTAAACAAATGAAAACTCTTGAAGAGCTTATGGCGTTAAGAGATGCTGCCAAGGCTAACCTTACAGCCCGTGACGACTCAACAGAACTTATCAGAGTTGTTGTCGGTATGGCTACTTGCGGTATCGCAGCAGGTGCAAGACCTGTTATGAATAAATTTGTTGAAGAAACAGCTAAGCGCAATCTTACCAATGTTACTATTGCACAGACAGGCTGTATCGGTATGTGCCAGTATGAACCCATCGTAGAGGTTATGGTGCCCGGTAAGGAAAAGGTAACCTATGTTCAGCTTACTGAAGAAAAGGTTGCAAGAATCGTTGTTGACCATCTTGTAAACGGCAATCCCGTTGCTGAATACACAGTTGGTGCTATTACCAAATAAGGAGGAAGTATAAATGTATCGTTCACATGTGCTTATTTGCGGCGGTACCGGTTGTACCTCTTCAAATTCTCAGGCAATTATTGACAAGATGAATGAAGAGCTCAAGGCAAAAGGCCTTGAAAAGGAAGTACAGGTAATCCGTACCGGTTGCTTCGGTCTTTGTGCACTTGGTCCCATTATGATCGTATATCCCGAAGGCTGCTTCTATTCAGAGGTTAAGGTTGAAGATGTTCCTGAAATCGTTGAAGAGCACCTTCTCAAGGGCCGTATGGTTACAAGACTTCTTTACCAGGAAACAGTTACTCCTGAAGAAATCAAGGGTCTTAATGACACTAACTTCTACAAAAAGCAGAAGAGAGTTGCTCTCAGCAACTGCGGTGTTATCAACCCCGAGGATATCAACGAATATATCGCATACGACGGCTATCAGGCTCTTGCAAAATGTCTTACAGAGCTCAAGCCCGAGGATGTAATTCAGATTGTCAAGGATTCAGGTCTTCGCGGACGTGGCGGCGGCGGTTTCCCCACCGGTCTCAAATGGAGCTTCACAGCTGCTAACAAGACTGACCAGAAGTATGTTGTATGTAACGCTGACGAAGGTGACCCCGGTGCATTCATGGACCGTTCAGTTCTTGAAGGCGATCCCCACTGCATCATCGAAGCTATGGCTATCTGCGGTTATGCTACCGGCGCTACAGAAGGTTATATTTATGTTCGTGCTGAGTATCCCATCGCTGTTGCACGTTTACAGATTGCTATCAATCAGGCAAGAGAAATGGGTCTTCTCGGCAAAAACATCTTCGGCTCAGGCTTTGACTTCGATCTTTTCGTTAAGCTTGGCGCAGGTGCTTTCGTTTGCGGTGAAGAAACAGCTCTTATGACCTCCATCGAAGGTAACAGAGGCGAGCCCAGACCCCGTCCTCCCTATCCCGCAGTAAAGGG
>JAZRQQ010000108.1:0-19238 GCA_045649935.1 Acutalibacteraceae bacterium
GTGGGCCATGAAGTTAAGTCTCTACAATGTCTTAATATTATGTCATAGATTTCGTTAGAATAATTTTAGCTCTATTATAGTTTCACATTTTGCATATAGGTATAAAACATATAAATCTCCTTATGGTGTCGGTGAAAACCGACACCATCTTTTCTTTTTCGAAAAAGTTCTTGACAAGTAAACAAATGTTCCGTATAATAATAAATTGGTAAGTAATGTATTTGCCCTACAACTAAATATAATCTGAAACACATATTTTTACTTATTGGCTTTATGCCACACATATTATCTGACCGAAGAAAGTATAGTCCGATACTCGGTCAGTAACAGACGGACAATCAGAGCTTAAATTTTAAGCCGTTACATAGTTTCAGTGCAAACTGTGCGAGAGGATGAAATGTCCTCCCGCTATTTGTGCTATCTATGTGACGGCTTTTTTGTTGTGCAATTTTAACAAAAATAAAAAAGTTTTCAAATTTGCTTTATTTTTTGCCTTTCTAAACCCTTACCCCTTGAGAGGGTACAAACAATCAAAACTAAGATGTTAGTTTTATGCAATATCACAAACTTTCAGTTTTCTGAAAAAAGTTTCAGAAAAAGTCGTTTTTTCAGGCTTGCTAAATGCCTACCAATTAGAAGGGTGTGTTTTTGTGCAACGCTACAAACTTTCAACTTTTTGAAAAAAGTTTTGAAAAAACGTACAAAAATCGGCGTTTTAAAAGTCACCCCTTGAGGGATGTTTTCTCTCGTGCACCTTGACAACTGAATGACCGTCCGAAAGTGATACTACGCCAAGACCTCGTATGAGCGAGCGTGAAGACGTTGCGGTGAGATTCCGGGGCAGGAACTATTTCGGGTGAAACGGCAAAAAGAGGTTTTTGATATGTAGTTAATGAAATTACCCTACCGACAAAACAAAACGCATTACAGACGAAAAAAACATCAAAAATCGCCCCGGAAAGCTACAGTAAAAAGGAGTGTGATAGTTATTCCTAGAATGACAAAAAGTAAAAAATCTGAATGGAGCCTGTTCCTGAACGAACGAAATAGAATCTGTTACAACGAGCTTTGCAGAAGATGTGTTAAAAGCTGCAAGCAGAGTTTCAAAGCTGTGGTTATCTCCTGCAACTATGTATCAAAAAGGAGTGTGAAAGATATTGGATAATGAATCCTTCTTCAAAATGCCGAAGGTGTTGTTTACGGAGAAATATAAAGGCTTATCTGCCGAAGCAAAACTGTTGTATGGCTTAATGCTCGACAGAATGCAGTTATCAGAGATAAACGGTTGGTGTGATAAAAACGGAGAGGTCTTTATCTTTTACACCATTGCTGAAACGAGTGAAATGCTTGGTTGTGGACATGACAAAGCAACAAGGTTACAGCGTGAGCTTGAAAAACACAATCTGCTCCGGCGTAAATATCAGGGCAAAGGTAAACCTGCAAAGCTATATGTTTTACCTATGCCGAAAACACGCATCAGGGCACCGTAAAAGTCGCAAGTAATAATACTGAGTAGAGTAAGACTGAGATATATACCGACCGAGAAGAGAAAAATATTTTTTAATTAAGTTAGTAGTAACTTTAAGTATATAAGGCAGTTTGGCTGAATGCGAAAAGCTGATGAATACGCATCATTTCTTCTTCGGCTCGTTAAATATTTTTAAAATTCAGGAACATTTTTGTAGTGCTTGTTCCCATTACTAGTATGGGGCGGTTTTGATATATAAAAACTGCCCCCACAGAAGTGAGAGCAGCTGTAAAAGTGAAAATTAAAGATTTATTTCAAGTTCTAAACATTTCCATTCTTCGCCAAGAACGGTATATGTTTCAGTCTTTTCCAAAACAACATCTTTAAATCCAACAGCTTTATAGCAGTAATAGGCAGATTCGTTATTTTCAAATACACCTAAAGAAACTTTTTTTGCACCATAGATTTCTTTTGCAAATTTTAAACCCAACTGAAGCATTTCTTTACCGTATCCTTTGCCACGCTTTGCAGGGTCAACAACAACAAATCCGAATCTTAGTTCATCAAAACTTTCTGACGGCTTTCTCATTGTGAAAAATCCTACTATTTCATCATCTTCAATAGCAGTAAAAGCCATAAGATTTTCAACGAAGCTGAATTTCTTTTTGGTTATAGGATACTTACCCATAACACCTGCAGACCATTTATAAAAGGACAATTTATCTTTGCTCCAAGAAAGTATTGCATCTGCATCATTCTTGTTATAAGGTCTTAATCTTAACATTTTCATTTCTCCTCCAATAAAGCAGATTTAATATCTTTCATCATCTCTTCGTGCTGTTTGCAAAACAGTTTTGGTGTGTTGTTTATCGGAAAATATTTAAGTTCAAGAGTTTCATTATTGTCACAATAAAGCTCACCGCCGATAACTGAAAGTTCGTATGCAACACAAACACTTTGATATTTATCACCATTGGGACATACGGCATCGGTATCTGTATAAACACCGATAAGCTTACCAACTTCAACATCCAAGCCGGTTTCTTCTTTAACTTCTCTGACGGCAGCCATCTCAGGTGTTTCTCCTAATTCAAGAGCACCGCCGGGGAAGCCCCACATATTACAATCGCCTCTGCGTTGTAACAGCACTTCACCGTTATCGTTGAATATGCAACCGCCAGCATGAACTAAAATAATTTTTTCATGACCGACTTTTCTACGAATCCATTGTATGTAATTCTTTTGGCTTTTTGATTTATTAAACATCACAATTTCCTCTTCAACGTTTTGTTTACGACATCATTATACCACACCCATACCAAACAAATCAACCTGAATACATATCCTCGTACTTTAAGTTTCAGTACGGGGATTTTTTAATGCAAATTTTTAAGTAAAGGAAGTGAAAAAATGCTTTAGAAAACCAACCGAAAAAGCAGTAAAAAAGCGTGGCATAAGTCTTAACAAGCACTGGATTTGTGCATACAAATCCCACTTGTTAGGGACTGCCCCCTAAAACCCGAAAGACAGGAGGTGAAAAAATTGAAGCTAACAAAAACAATATTTTTGTATCTGAATGAGAAAGAATTTTCAATGCTCACAAAGGATGCCGAAAGAGCAAATATGAGCAGGTCACGGTATATCAGACAGCAGATTGATATTGCAAAAATGAAGCCCACATTGGATATGGACTATAAGAAATATATTAATCTGCTTGTGCCTATATGTGACAAGCTGAGCATTGTCTCAAAAAGAGTGTGGCAAACAAAAATGCTTGATACGGTAATGCTTCGTGAGGTTCTTAAAAGCACAAATGAAATCATGCCCGAAATCATAAAAGCAAAGGAGGTGGCACAGTGCGTACAAGAGCGAGAAGAATCGCAGTTAGAGTAAGTGAAGACCAATATAACAAAATATGCCGTTTGACAGAGCGTAGCTTTTTTACAAAGGAGCAGGTGCTAAGAGATATTATTCTCGGCTATCCGATTCAGGAAGACAGAAAGCCTGAATGTATGGATTTTATTCTGAAGCTCCGTGGAATTGCAAGCACATTGAACAATCTTTTCAGAAACTACGGCTTATCAGATTTACCAATCGGTAAGGAAATGAAGCAGACAGCTGATGCGGTTGAGGATACAGAGAATTTAATTGAAGATTGTATTTTTATCACAAGAATGAAAAGGAGAATTAAATGAATAAAGAAGAAAATTTTATTAACACCCTGTTTGAGAAAACAGAAGAATCAGAGGCGGTAAAGCCTAAGACAACAGAAATTATAAAGATGCCTATGAGCAGTATTGTTCCCAATTTTAAGAATCCGTACAAATGCCGTGAGGAAGATATGAAGCTGTTGGAAGACAGTATCCGAGAAAACGGTATCATTCAGCCTCTTATGGTACGAAAAGATGACAAGGCTGATGTTTATGAAATCATATCAGGTCACAGAAGATTTCTCGCAGCCTCAAGACTTGAAATGACAGAAGTTCCCGTTGTTGTATTGGACATAAGCAAAGAGGAAGCAGACATTATCCTTGTTGACAGTAATCTGCACCGAGAGCATATTCTGCCCTCGGAAAAAGCCTTCGCCTACAAAATGAAAATGGATGCTATTAAAAAGCAAGGTAAACGAACAGATTTAACTTCGGACCAAGTCGGACCGAAGTTGTCAGCAGATGAAATATCTGATACCGACAGTGCTTCTCAGGTGAAAAGATATATCCGCCTTACTAACCTGATTCCAAGGCTTCTTGCTTTGGTAGATAGCGGTAAAATTGCACTTGGTCCTGCTGTTGAGCTTTCATATCTCAGCCAAGGGCATCAGAACTTTTTGGCTGAGGCTATTGAGAAAGAGCTTGCTACACCTTCCCTTGCTCAGGCACAGAAATTGAAGAAGCTGGAACAAGAGGGAAAACTTGATGTCGGTACAATTCTTAGTATGGTTAAACAGCCAAAACCTAATCAGGTTGTTACAGTTAAAATCCCCGAAGATAAAATCAGCAAATATATGAAATCTAATGCTACCGTAAAGGAAAAGGAAGATTTTCTTGCAAAGGCAGTTGAGTATTACGGAAAGCATCTTCAGAGACAGAAAGACAGAGGTGCGAGATAATGAAAAAGCTTAAAGATTTTTATGGTCTTATTGGTGAGGAAGAATATGTAATTGACGGTGTTCTTTACAAGGTTTCTTCCAAGTTCGCACCTGTAAATATTTCAAAGATTGAAAACACCATAAGCGACAAAGCACAAAAATATGTGGGCAGTGATTTTGCACATTTGACAAAGACGCAAGATAAAAATACAATGAATGCAGAATATGTATGTTTGACTGCCGGGAAGGAGGACTAATGCAGTCTGAAGCAAACATCGGAATTACTGCTATCTACTGCCGATTGTCAAGAGATGACGGCACGGAAACAGAGAGTAATTCTATCGGCAACCAAAAGAAAATGCTGACACAAAAAGCAAAGGAATTAGGCCTAACAAATACCAAGTATTATGTTGATGACGGCTATACGGGTACGAACTTCAACAGACCTGCTTTTCAGGAGCTTCTTGACGATATTGAAATGGGATATATCTCAGTTGTTATCGTAAAAGACCTTTCCCGATTAGGACGAGATTATGTTTCGGTTGGTCATTATACAGACAACTATTTCCCTGAGCATAATGTAAGGTTTATCGCTGTTAATGATATGGTTGACAGTGATGAGGGTGAAAACGAAATCGCACCCTTCAAGAATGTTATGAATGAGATGTATGCGAGGGATATAAGCCGTAAAGTCAGGAGTGCTCATCGTATTCGTGGTAATATGGGAGAGCCGTTGTCACAGCCACCATACGGGTATATGAAAAGTCCTGAGAACAAGAAGAAATGGATAATTGACCCCGAAGCTGCAGAGATAGTAAGGGACATTTACAGAATGTGTCTTGAGGGTATGGGTAACGAAGCTATTGCAGGAGAATTGCAAAGGCGTGAGATTCTTATCCCAATGGCATATTGGCAAAGCAAAGGCTTGAATCGTGGCGGTAAGAAAACACAGCCTAACCCGTATAAGTGGTGTAAAACTACTGTTCAAAAGATATTAGCACAGCAAGAGTATTGCGGTGATGTTATCAACTTCAAGACCTATTCCAAGAACTTCAAGAACAAAACCCGTATTGATAATCCGGTGGAGAATTGGAAAATCTTCAAGGATGTTCACGAGCCTATAATTGACCGTGATACTTGGGAAATGGTACAGAAGCATACTGCAAGGACAAGGCGTAGAGCCCCTAAGAAAGAGAATGCAAGAAAGCATATCTTCAGCGGTCTCATCCGTTGTGCGGATTGCGGAAGCAATATGAGTTATCATACGAATACCGTCAACAAGGATATTCACTATTTCAGTTGCAGTAATTATGTAAAGGATACTCGTGGCACATGTCAGGCTCGACACTATATCCGAGCAGATGCTCTTGAACAGATAGTTATCTTTGAACTGAAACGCCTTGCGATAATGTTGCAACAAGATGAAGACCTGCTTGTGGATATCCTCGAAAAGAAGACCAACAAGGATTTCTATGACGAGAAGAAGCATCTTGAGGAGCAGTTACAGAAAGCAATAGTCCGTCAACAGTCAGTTGCTTCTCTTTATGAGAAACTGTATGAGGACAACGCAACCGGCAAGGTTACGGATGAATGGTTTACTCACATGTCCCACAAATATGAGGTTGAGAGAACAGAGCTGAAGGTCAGGATATTTAACTTGAGAGAAAAGGTTGCAAATATGCAGACAGTTCAGCACAGCAAGGATATGTTTATCGGTGCGGTAAGAAAGTTCCTTGATATGGATATAATCACAGCATCACTTATTCACGAGCTCATCGACCATATTGATGTGTATGAGGCAGAGGGCAAGGGTAAGAACAAGACACAGAGAGTTGTGATTCACTACAACTTTGTAGGCTATCTTGAGATACCTGAGAATGATGAGCCTTGCTTCACAGCGGATACCCGTCAGGGAGTAGCAATAGGTTATATCTCAAAACCTACAGAAAAGTCAGCATAACAAAAAAGTCGCACTCCGAAAGGAATGCGACGATACATAAAAATGATAAAAATATATACAAAACTCTATTTTAAGCAAAAAAATTGAGTATTCACAGGTCAAATCCCTTATGAATACTCAATATGGTGCGAGAGACGGGACTTGAACCCGTACGAGCTGCCCCACACGCCCCTCAAACGTGCGCGTCTGCCGATTCCGCCACTCTCGCATATTTACTTGTCTCGCAAGTGCTTGTATAATATAACACCATTAAAAACAAAAGTCAATACTTTTTTTCAAAAAAAATAAAATTTTTCAAAAAATCCCCGGAGTGTTCCGGGGACAGCTTTTTTATACCTCTATCTGAAGGGGGAGACTGATTACAGTATCCGATTGAATAGCGCCTTCTTCAAGGCATACATAGTACTGATAAAAATCAGGTGAATAATAGAAGTCACCGTCTTCAACTGCTATATAGCACATAATGCTTTTTTCATCGTGTTCTTCAGTTTCAACACAGATGAGCTCTGCCGGGATTTTCTGAATTATTACCGTGCCGGACATTTCGTAGATATATGCAGGTCCGTCTGAAATAAGATTTTCACCTAAGGGCGTGGTAATATCAATAATAACCTGGTTGAAATTTTCATCACCGGGAGTTTCAAGAATTGTATAATCCTCAATCTCCGTGTAAACTCTTCCGTCCTCTGCCACATCACCGTTATCGTAATCATATGTTACGAGCACAGGTGCTTCTGTAAAGGTCTGACTTGACGGCTCGGTTATTATTTCAGAGGTTGTATCTGTTGCTTCGGCAGATTCTTCAGTGACAGTGTCTGTTGTGTTTTCTGACGTTGATTCAGTTATTTCTTCTGTCACTTCGGTTGTGGTTTCCGTTGTAGTCTCTGTCGTAGTTTCGGTAGTAGTTTCAGTGGTAGTTTCTGTTGTGGTTTCTGTGGTAGTCTCTGTAGTAGTTACTATAGGTGCAGTTGTAGGGGCTGCTGTCGGTGCCTGAGTTGTTGAGACTGTAGGAGCAGAAAGCGAGGGTACGGTAGAGCCGTGAGAATTGTCACTGCCTGAATTACCGAAGAAAAGGACGCCTATGATAAGAGCAACAGCCGCAATAACGGCAGCTACTGTTATATAAAGCTTTTTGTTGTCAGATTTATCATCCTCCTGAGGCTCTTCCTCATCTGAAAAAGCTTTTATAAAAGCCTCTTTTTCGGCACGTACGGCAGAAAAATCATCAGCCTCCTTACCGAAAGAAGCAAAGTGGATATCCTTGGTGTCTGTGACCGTGAATTTATTTACGGAAGGAGCTGCTGTACCGCTGTTCGGTGTTACGGGAATATATACGGGAACAGAGCGCACATTAAGTGTATTCGGTGCATTGAGGTTTTCGAGATATTTCTCAAGCTCTGTGCGCATAAGAAGCGGTGTGTGATATCTTTCCGACTGGTTGTAGCTAAGAGCCTTTGAAATAATATTCCACATTTCACTGTCGGCATCTGACGGAGGTGAAAGAGGTGCTCCGCGCATCTGCTTTTCGAAAGCAAGCTCTCTGTTAGCAATAGATACGGGACTTGGGAATGCGGGAAGGAAGGGAAGTCGGTTCTTGTTAAGCAGCTTATACATAAGAACACCGATTGAATAGATATCGGAAGCTGAATCGTATTCCGAACACTTATATACCTCGGGCGCCATATAGGGAGAAGCTTCAGTCCTGATGCGTACAGGAATATCTGAAATTCCGAAATCACCCAATTTGAAATTGCCTTCACCGTCAACATAAATATTTTCGGGCTTTATCTGATGGTGCATTATACCTGCATTTCTGAATTCTTCACAGGCGTAGCACAGGTCATTGCTGATTTTTATAACCTGTTCAGTTGTAATGCTGTCCGTTTTCACGTAATCACTGAAAGGGGAAAGAAGCTCCATGAGCATAATTACATAGAAGCAGGACTTTTCTCTGATAATTTTAAAATTATCGTACCTAACAATGCGGGAACCGGTACGCAGAGCAAGCATTTTATTCATATTTTCAGAAACAGCCTTTTCAAGAACATCAAGATATTCGTTGACTGTTTTATATTTGCCGGACTCAATCACACGGCTGAGCTCCTTGTCACCTGACGGGAATCTTACAGTTTTGAGCGCCTGAAATTTTGTGATTCCGTCAACAACCTTATACATCTTGTATACTTTTGAGTTCTTGCCTTCGGAGAGCCTGGAATCCACATACCAGGAACCGAAAATCGGTTCAAGTGCTTCGAGCTTTTCAATTGTCATATATTTCAGCTCCTTTCAGACTGTATAATATAACTACTATAATATCATTACCTGACGGTCAAGTCAAGATACTGTATCTGTACAGCCTATATATATTTATCCAAAACGGCAAAATCATCTGTAATACTTGAATTTACGTGTGATATGTAGTATAATGTCGATGAATTATGCAATGTTCCGGGTATCAGACTATACCTGTGTTATATGATAGTGGAGGGATATGCAGTATGGGTAACGAAAAAATAGCCTTTATTGTTCGTGTAAAGGACAATTTTAATTCTGCCTGCAGATGTATTAACAGTATAAGAAGACAGACTGTTGACAGCTATACAGTAAAGCTTTTTGTATATGATGAAGAAATTGCAAAGCAGCTTGCCAAGGAGTACCCTAAATACAGAATTACTCTTGTCAAGGATGACGTTGACTTCAGAAACAAGGTCAATTCTATAATTTCAAGAATGAAATCAAAATACGGAATGCTTATCAATTCTGATGCTCTTCTTGTAAACGATGCTGTGGAAACTATTCTCAGACATGACGAAGATATGGTTGTTTTCAATTTCGCCAAGAGCGATTCAAGAGGAAGATTCCAGCCTTTTTATCCGGGTTGGGCGCTGACTGATGAGGCTCGTTTTATGAGTCAGACGCAATCCGTATGGACATTTGCTTTCAAGCCTCAGATGCTTATTGACAACAAGGTCAAATTCAGAGGTCTTCAGTATCCGAAGCAGCTTCTGTTTATGTATATGTGCTTTGCTATGGCAAAAACAGTGGCATTTGAAACGGATGTTCTGCTTTATAAATGGACTGCTTTGCCCAGACACGAGATTACAGCTGATTTTTATGAGGATAATCTTGACAGCATAAAGCGTATGATGAAAAGCTTCAGGAAAAAAGGCAACAAGAGAGCAAGAGCTCTTATTATAAAGAATATCATTGCTGTCGGAATAGAAAGCAGCTTCGATAAACCCTTCTTCAAAAAGATGAAGAAGGCACTTCCGATAATAAAAATGTTCTGGTTTTAATGGGGGGAGGAAAGATTATGGAGTATAAATATAAAGTATCGGTAATCGTTCCGGTTTATAATGTTGAAGAATTTCTTGCCAAATGTCTCGACTCTCTTATTAACCAGACTATTGATAAAGATGAAATGGAGATACTCTGCATCAACGACGGCTCTACTGATTCAAGTCTTGAGATTCTGCGAGAATATGAAGCAAAGTATCCCTGCATAAAGGTTTTCACCAAAGAAAACGAAGGTCTTTCTGCTACAAGAAACTTCGGTATCAGACAGGCACAGGGCAAATATATGATGTACATCGACAGTGACGATATGTTTACCGAAGAAACCGTAAAAAGAGTAACAGACTTTTTTGATACGGTTTATGGTGAGGTTGACCTTGTAACCTTCTTTGACCAGCCCTTTACTAATCAGAAAATGCTTCAGTGGCATTTCAGATTTGACAAATACCTCAAGAGCGACGGTGTCTATGATCTTGAAAAATATCCCTTTATCTGTCAGATGCGTATCAACGTCTGCGTAAAGAATATGGGCAAGGATAATATTTTCTTTGATGAAACACCCGGCTTCAAGCAGGAGGACCAGGAATACAATAACCGTGTACTGATGAAAAAAATGAAGATCGGTTACTGTACAGGTGCCTGCTACTTGTACAACAAGAGTAACGAAAGCAGTATTGTTACAACCAGCTTCAACGCAATAAGTCTTTTTGAAACCTCAATGGAATATTTTGAAAGACTCTTTTCCTATTTCCCCAAAAAGGTTCCTAAGTATTTCCAGGCAATCTTTTTCCACGACATAAGATGGAAATTTGAAGCAGAGATTCTTTATCCATATCATTATGATAAAAAAGAGTTCAAAAAGGCAAGAGAAAGAATACTGGCTCTTCTTGACAGAGTTGATACAGACGTAATTCTCAGATATCCCAACATTACCAAAAAGCAGCTTTTCTACTGGCTTTCCCAGAAGAGAAATTCAAGAGTTATACCCTGCGTTTCAGGACGAAGCATCTCACTCTTATGTAACGGCAGAACCATCCATCTGAGTGATGCTATGGATATCTATTTCATAAATGCAAGAACCACAGACGACGGTAAGCTTTTCATCCGTCTGTATGTTGCCGATCCTATCTATAATTTCGTAAAGGAAAAGGCAAAGGTATTTGTCTGTGAAAACGGAACAACAGAAAGACAGCTTCCTGTTTTCCGATCAAAATTCGGCTTCCATAAGGTATCTGAACGTGTAGCAAATTACTATGCTTTTGAATATGAATGTGACCCTGAAGAGGTTTCTTCATTCCGGTTCTATGTTACTTTTGACAGCTTCCGCATTACGGCAAATATCAAGTTCTTCAAGCATGCAAGATTCAACAGACCCAATAAGATTTTCAGCTATGTTGAAGATAATATTCATATTCAGTACAGAAACGGTGAGTTTACTCTGGAAAAGCTGGATAAGGAAGAAATATACAATATTGAACGTGAACACGCTCAGGCATATTTCACCAAGGACAGTGTAAGAGAGCTGCGTGAAAACAGCGTAGAATACCGTAAGGAGCACAGAGTATGGCTTTACAGTGACCTCTACACAGTTAAAAAGGATAACGGATACTATCAGTTTATAAACGATTTCGGAAAGAAAGACGGAATAGAGAGATATTATGTGTACACAAGGCCTTACGATGAAATAAAGGACCTTTTCACCGAGGAGCAGCAGGAATATCTTGTTGAATTCGGCAGTGACCATCATAAGCTTCTCTTCCTTTCCTCTGAGCTTATTCTGTCTGCCTTCTTCGGAAGAGGACCTATTTCGCCCTTTGCTTCCGATGATGAAGAGATATCATATTACGATCTTGAGCATTTCAAGGTTATATATCTTCAGCACGGTGTTCTGCATGCGTCTCTTCTTGTGCAGAATTCAGCTGAAAATATGAGAACAGACAAGGTAGTTATTTCAAGTGAGTTTGAAAAAGAAAACTTTGTAAATAAATACCATTACAAGCCTGAACAGCTCATTCCCGTAGGTATGGCGAGATATGATTTCATAGATAAAACCAAGAAGGCAAAGAACCGTATTCTCTATGCTCCCTCCTGGCGTAATTATCTTGCTCCCAACACCTCTACAGCCTCATGGAATCTTAATGTTCCCAGGTTTATCAGGTCTGACTATTATCTGAACACCAAGGCATTTCTTGAATCCGAGGAGCTTATCAGATTGCTTGAGGAAAATGATATGTATCTTGAACTTAAGCTTCATCCCATAATTGCAGGTGAGGCAGGCAAGCTTTTCGAATTCTCAACGGACAGAATCGTTCTGGCTGAGGATACGGTAGATATCGAGGATTACGCTATGTTTATAACGGACTTCTCATCCTTCGTTTTCGACTACGGATATCTTAACCGTCCCGTGCTTTATTTTGTTCCCGACTATATTTATTTTAAGGCAGGACTCGGTCATTACCGTGATCTTGACCTTCCGTTCGAAAAAGCCTTCGGACCTCTTGCTCTGACAGCTGAGGATGCAGTTAAAGAGGTGAAAAAAGTCTTTGAGAACGGAATGGTTCCTGAAGAGGTTTACAGAGAGAGAATGGAAAAATTCTATCTTCCTATGGAGGACAGACAGTGCAGAGAAAATCTGTACAGATATGTAATGGAAACTATGCTCGGTGAATAATACCGCTATCTGAAAAAAATCGGATATTTTTTCAGAGTAAAGACAGTTTTTTCTGATATATATGTGCATAAGCTTAAGACTTTTGCTGTATGTGTCAGATAAGACTGTCTTTTTTGTGCTTTTTTCAGGAAAAGTTTCTGCTCTTTAATATTTTTTTCTTGAAATCCTATTTATTGTATGATATCATAATAAATAAGTATAATAAAAAGGTAAAGATAAATGACTTTTAAAAAACAGGAGTGATATTATGAAGTGTAGTTATTGTGGTAATGAACTTGAAAAAGGAGCTGAATTCTGTCCGGAATGCGGTATGATTTTAGGCCTTAACGAAACGGCTGACGGTAAGGGTGATGAGCCTACTTACAGAGTTCCCGAATATACACCCAATGTTTTCAGAGCTATGGATGTTGAAGAGGAAGCAGATGTTCCTGCTGAAGAGCTTGAGGTGGACAGCAGAGAAGAAATTGTTCCTGTTACCGAAAACATTCCCGAGTTTGTTCCTGAAGTACCCGAATATATCCCTGCTGAAGTAAGCGCAGAAGATGTATCTGCCGAGGATTCAGCTGAAGATGAGACTTCTGCAGAGGAAGTATCTGAGGAGGCTGCTCAGGAGCAGTCGGATGAATATGAGGATATTTTCTCCAACGAGCCGGCAGAAGAAACTGCAGAGGATGTTGCTGATGAAGCTTGTGAAAGCAACGAAGAATCAGCAGAAGAAGAGCCTTCAGAGGAGGCAGAAACAGAAAACAAGCCTGAAGCAGAGGCTGAGGAAGCTGAGCTTGTTGCGCCTGAATATGTACCTGCACCTGATATGCCTAAGGAGGAAGAGCTTCAGATAAGAGTTCCTGACGAGGATGTTACATATCCCGAATATGAGAATTATAAAAATGAACAGCAGGAAAATGAAGTAATCTCTCCGAAAGAGGAAGAAGAGTACGAGGAAATCGGCACAGACGATATTTATGTTGCTCCCTCAAAAAGTAAGAAGCCTCTTGCAATGTTCCTTATAATTGCTCTTATCTGTGTTGTTATCGGCGGTGTTTATGCAGCAAAGAATATTATTCCCGTTTCTACACCGGAAGAAACCTCAACAACGGTTGCAGATACTACTGAGGCTGATGTAACTGAAGAAGAGGAAACAACCGAAGAAGAGGAAACAACTGAGGCAGAAGATACTACTGAAGAAGAGGATACAACAGAGGCAGAAGATACAACTGAAGAAGCTACAACTGAAGAAGCTACAACTGAAGATATAGCTGATGTTACAGATGAAGAAGAAACAACAACTGAAGTGACAACTGAAGAGCCGACAACAGCACCTTCTACAACAAAGGCTCCCGAAACAACAACGGCACCTTCAACAACAAAGGCGCCCTCAACAACAAAAGCACCCTCTACCACTAAAGCTCCTTCAACAACTAAGGCACCCTCCACAACAAAAGCAGATCCTTACGGAATTGCTGATGTTGAAGTGAAAAATCCTTCAAAAAATCTCTCAAAGACATTTATTGCATACTGTACTGCTGAGGGCGTAATTCTCAGAAACAAGCCTTCAACATCCGGTGAAAGAGTTCTTTATCTTTCAAAGGGTGCCGATCTTACAGTATATGCAGAGGAAGACGGCTTCTATTATGTAAGAAGTAACCGTTACGGTGTAAACGGCTGGGTAAGCAAGAGCTATGCTTCAAAGGAAAGACCTGTTGAAGAAACAACGAAGGTTTATAAGAATACTGTACAGCCTGACAAGAAATACGATAAGGCAGAAACAAAATATTCAACCTATACCCTTAATATCAGAAAGGGTCCCGGAACAGATTATGAAATTATTTCATTCATTCCCGGAAATTATCCCGTTAAGGTTATCGGCGCCAAGAAGGGTGCAGATGGCTGGGTTTACGTAACCGACCTTACCTACGGTGTATCCGGTTGGGTATCAAGTGCATATATCAAATAAGGAGAAAACAAGTATGATGACACTTAAAACACGATGGGCTGAAGAGGCAATGTGCGATCTGCCTCTCAACGAATATCCCCGTCCTCAGATGGTGAGAGACAACTGGATAAACCTTAACGGTATGTTCGATTTTGCCGTTCTCAGTGAGAATGATCAGTGGTGCGAGGAATATAAGGAAGAAATCCGCGTTCCCTTTGCTATGGAAAGCTGTCTTTCAGGCATCTGCAGAAGATTAACTGCTAAGGAACGAATCTGGTACAGAAAGAAATTTACTGCTGATACAAAGGGCAGAACACTTCTTCACTTTGAAGCTGTTGACTGGGAATGTACCGTTTATATCAATAAAAAAGAGGTAGGAAGTCACACAGGCGGCTACTGTCCCTTTACAATTGACATTACCGACGCAATTGCTGACGGTGAAAACGAGCTTGTTGTCAAGGTTTACGATCCTACTGATGAAGGCTGGCAGAACAGAGGTAAGCAGGCAAGTGAATCCCACGGCTTCTGGTATACCTCAACATCAGGTATATGGCAGACCGTATGGCTTGAAAAGGTAAACGAAAATTATATAAGAGGCTATAAGCTTACTCCCGATATTGATACCGGTGTTCTTAAAATTAAAACCGATATCTGCGGCAAGGGTGATCTTTATATCAGAGTTCTTGACGGGGAAACAGTAATTGCTGAAAAGGCAGTTTCTGCTGATGATAAGGTTGAAATCAAGGATGCAAAATTATGGAGTCCCGAAGATCCCTTCCTCTATGATTTCATCCTCGAGCTCAGAAACGGTGAGGAAGTTTCCGACAGCGTCAAGGGCTATTTCGGTATGAGAAAGTTCAGCATCGGTGAATATGAAGGCTATAACAGACTTTTCCTTAACAATATGCCTTATTTCCAGAGAGGTCTTCTTGACCAGGGCTACTGGAGTGACGGCGGTATGACACCTCCTACAGATGAGGCTATGATTTACGATATTCAGCTTATGAAGGATTTAGGCTTCAATATGCTCAGAAAGCATATCAAGGTTGAATCTGCAAGATGGTACTATCACTGCGACAGACTCGGAATGATTGTTTGGCAGGATATGGTAAGCGGCGGTAAGGCTCTTGATCTTTTCCACGCAGGTGTTCTTCCCAATATTCACGGTGTTCTTAATCCTCTTCTTTATCTTTCAAAGAAGGATAATGCATACACTACCTTCAACAGAGACAGAATTGAATGGAGACAGCAGTTCGAAGAAGAGCTTTTCGAAATGATTGATGTTCTTTATAATTATCCCTCAATCAGCTGCTGGGTGCCCTTCAATGAAGGCTGGGGACAGTTTGACGCAAAGAGAATCGGTGATGCAATAAAGAAATACGATCCTTCAAGATTTGTTGACCATGCAAGCGGTTGGTACGATCAGAAGGGCTGTGATTTCAGAAGTATGCATAAGTATATTCTCCCCGTTGTTCTTCCCAAGTATGACGGCAGACCTATTGTTCTTAGTGAATACGGCGGATACAGCAACAAGATTCCGAATCACGTATGGAACTGGGAAAAGAGCTTCGGTTATCAGATGTATGCTGATAAGGATAAGCTTACAGCTGCATATAAAAAGCTTCACGAAAAGCAGATTATCCCTCAGATTAAGAAGGGACTTTCAGCTACAGTTTATACACAGGTTTCTGACGTTGAATTTGAGGTCAACGGTATGCTTTCTTATGACAGAGAAATTATCAAGCTTCACGAAGATGTTGTAAAGGATATTAACAGCAAGCTTGCATATTAAAAGATTACGCTGACCTCATTTGTTGCGGTCAGCGTGTTTTTTCCTGCAGAAGAAAAGCGGAAGGGTGAAAGTAATGAAGGATAAAGGTTATACGAAATTAAAGCTTTTATATATTAAGGATTATCTTGAAAAAAACAGTGATGAGGACCATCCGATAAGTGTTGAACGCATCAGTGAGATGCTGGAGGATAAGGGGATAATCTGTGAGAGAAAATCCATATACAGTGACGTCAGGACTCTTAAGGAATACGGTACGGATATAGCATCCGTCAAAAGACCCACAAGCGGTTATGCTGTGCTTTCAAGGGATTTTGAGGTGCCTGAAATAAGACTTCTTATTGACGCAGTCCAGGCGGCGGATTTTATAACGCCCAAGAAGACAAAGGAGCTTATCGGCAAAATGGGTACACTCTGCAGTACGTGGCAGAGCAAGGCTCTTCAGAAGCAGGTCTATATCGAAAACAGAGTGAAATGCACCAACGAAGAGATATATTATAATATAGATGTTGTAAGCCGTGCCATTCAGCAGAAGAAAAAGATAAATTTTATTTATTATAAAAGAAAGCTCAATGACGGTGAAAAGATTATTACCAGTGACGAAAAGGAATTTACAGTAAGTCCCTATGCTCTTATCTGGAGCAATGACCATTATTATCTGGTTTCAAATAACGAAAAGTACGATAATCTTATGCATACAAGAATTGACCGTATGAAAAAGGTACATATAACCGAAGAAAAAGCAAGGGACTTTTCCGAGGTGTCTGAATACAAAAACTATTTTGATGCGGCAGACTATTCCTCAAAGAGCTTCAATATGTACAGCGGTGATACACAGAGACTTGTTATTTCCTGCGATAATTCTATATTGGAGGAGATAGTTGACTGTTTCGGTGACGACGGTATAAGGGCAGATAAGGATGAAAGCCGTTTCGTTCTGTCGGCACAGTGCGTAATCAGTGAGGGCCTTGCATCGTGGGTTATGCAGTTCGGCAATAAGGTTGAGGTTCTGGAGCCGAAAAAGCTGCGTGAAGACGTTAAAAAGAAGGCAGAAGATATACTTAGTCTCTATCAGAAATAAGAGCAAAAATATTTGTGAAAATCTGTTGACAAATATTGACTCTTATGCTATACTCATTCATACCGCATATTACGGGCGGCGTGTTTTGTCACGCCATAAAGATAAAATCTGCCCTAAAGTAGCGAGTCCATAATAAAGGAAGGAAAGAAACTATGTACGCAATTATCGAAACAGGCGGCAAGCAGTATAAGGTTGAAGCAGGCGATACACTCTTCATCGAAAAGCTTGACGTTGAAGCAGACTCCGAGGTTACCTTTGACAAGGTTATCGCAGTTGGCAATGATGACGGCATCAAGGTTGGTGCTCCCTATGTTGACGGCGCAACAGTAACTGCAAAGGCAATCAAAAACGGTAAGGGTAAGAAGATTGTTGTCTTCACTTACAAGTGCAAGAAGAATGCAAAGCGTAAGATGGGCCACAGACAGCCTTACACTAAGGTTGAAATCGCAGCTATCAACGCTTAATTATGATTGAGGCTACCTTTTATAAGAGTAAGGGAGCTCTGAAGGGCTTCGTTATCGAAGGACACAGCGGTTATGCAGAAGAGGGCAGTGACATAATATGTGCCTCTGTTTCTTCGGCGGCATATATGACAGCGAACACTCTGACCGAGATTGTATCGGCAAAGGCTGACATAGATGTTGAAGACGGCTACCTTAAACTGATAACGGATGATAATTCGGAAAAAGCTCAGATTATTCTTCAGGGTCTCAGACTTCACATCAGCACTCTGGCAGAGGATTACTCAGAGTATATTATCTGCCAAGAAAAAACTCTTTAAGAAATAATACGGAGGTGTAACAAATGCTTAAGATAAACATTCAATTATTCGCTCACAAAAAAGGTATGGGTTCAACCCGTAACGGCCGTGACTCAGAATCAAAGAGACTCGGTGTTAAGCGTGCAGACGGTCAGTTCGTTCTTGCAGGCAACATCCTTGTAAAGCAGCGCGGCACACACATTCATCCGGGCAACAACGTTGGCAGAGGTAAGGACGACAGTCTCTTCGCTCTCATCGACGGTAAGGTTAAGTTCGAAAGAATGGGTAAAGACCGTAAGAAGGTCAGCGTTTACGCTGTAGAGCAGTAATAAGCATTTATTATAATTGCAAACATAGCACGTTGAGAAATCAGCGTGCTGTTTTTTTAGAAAAAATAAAAGACAGGTTTTGCCTGTCTTATTTTATTTCCTGCTCAAGATTTATAAATTCATCTGTGCTGAAAAATTCTGTTATGCTTATTTCCAAACCGTCTCAAAGCTTTTTAAGGGTAACTATACCCGGGTTTTTACTTTCACCGCCCAATATGCTCTTTACTGTAGACTGTGAAACCCCCGACATATAGCTTAAGGCATTAGGAGTTATATTTCTTTCATTGCAAAGGTCATATATTCTTTCAACCACTAATTCGTATATACCCATTTTTCACCTCATATTACAGTCAGTCTATATAGAGATGATATATCACTATGTTTTATATTGTTAGTGATATTTCACTATAAATTCAGGAAAAAATATTGACAGGTGAATATGTTTCCTTTATAATGAAGTTGTACATTGCTGATATATGGTAATGTATGTAAATTATACCGTATCGGAGAAAGGAAAAAACATTATGAAAAACAGAAGAAAAATACTCGCAATAGTTATTACGGTGATTATGCTTATGTCAGCCGTGTCTTTTAATTCTTTTGCTGCTCTCGATTTCCTGAAGGCACCTGAGGTTGAAAGTGTGGCTTTTACTGACGGTCAGAGCCTTTCACTGAAGGATTTTAAATATTTCCGCGAGTCGGTTGACGAAATTATGAATGAATACGGTGACTTGATTGGCAATGTGACTGATGACAGTTTAATTTTTGATAGTCTGTACCGTTATTATCTGGATTATTCTGCTATTGACTACAATGTTGAAATAACAATGAGCGATGGAACAAAGACAACTGTTTCTCTTGAGGA
>JAZRQQ010000109.1:0-34944 GCA_045649935.1 Acutalibacteraceae bacterium
TCATTTTGAATGTCCTCCTTTTGATTTGTTTGATGCAGTTGGTAGCCGCATCTTTATTATATCAAAAGGAGTTTTCTTTTCATTCGCAACGCTAAAGCTTTTTTCATTCCCCCAGCACAGCTGGGGGTTGTCTTTTACAACAACAATCGGCAACACAGAAAAAGCTGCGTTGCCGATTAATTATCATATAAGTATTTGTCAAAACTCAGCAAGATTGTCAGAGGTCATTTTTCTCTTACCCTCTTCAATTTCATGAATCATAGCAACAAGCTTATGATTGACGGGTGTGTTTACACATAAATCATCACCGTGCTCAGCAAAATATCCGTTGAGAATATCTATCTCTGTCTTTTCGCCCTTTTCAAGAGACTGAAGAGTTGACGGCTTGACATCTGCATAAAGCTTTCCTACCATCATAACAACAAACTTACACATTGAGTTGTATATTTTATTATTACCGAGAGCAAGCGCTCTGTATTCAAGCATAATTCCGTACTTCGGCACCTTAAGCTTCATTGCTTTTGCAACAGCCATACCCTCTCTTGCAATGTTGAGGAAAAGGTCTCTTGCTCGTCCATCTTTAAGAATTTCACCGAGAGTCTTACCTGTAATACCGGCTACGGCATTGATGCATGAATTAATAATAAGCTTGGAATACTGTCTGCCCTTAATATCCATAGTAACCTCTGTAGGAAGAACTATTTTAAGCATCTCAGCAAATTTATCAAGATTTACAGGTCTTCTGCCGTCAAGCATACCAACATAAAATTCACCTTTTGACGTCATTGTAACATCATTGGCCTTATTTCTTGTAGCTCCGAATCCTATCATACAACCGACAACCTTGTCTCTGCCGACGATTTCACCAAGCTCCTCAGTAAGAATACCGTTCTGCATACCGACAATAAGTCCACCGTCTGCAATAACTTTCAGAGCATTTTCTGCACATTCAGCCATGTGTGCATATTTGGTTGCAATAATTATATAATCAAATTTTTCGTCACCAATCTGCTCATAATTGCTGTAACAAATAAAATTCAAATGATGATCACCTTTAGCTCCGTGAAGATAAAAGCCTTCAGTCTCAATTAACTCTTTTGTAGCTTCACTGTGGCACATAATACGGATATCATATCCTGCATTTTTAAGAAGGCAAGCAATTGTTCCTCCGATTGCGCCTGCACCGATAACCAAAACTTTCATAATATATTTCCTTTCATTGTAAACATATTTCAATTCATTATATATTACATTCCGAAATAAATAAAGATACTTTAACAAATTTTATGTTATACCCAAAAAACATATAGGAATTTTGTGCAGATTTTTTCGAAATCCAATTATATATAAAATAAATTACATCTTTTCTTTTTCTAAATTTGAAAATACATATTGATTTTTTAGAAAATATGTGATATATTATATTTACATTTTTAAAATAAATCTGACAGCTTCTTACACCTTATTCAATATGCAGTTGACCCTTACCTGTTTATGGTAAGGGTCAACTGCGTTCATAATAATATTTAAGGTTAATCCTTTACATAAAAAATCAGATAATCACTTTACATTTATAAACTAAAATGTTATCATTAATATGCAAAACTAAATTCAGACAGGAGACTTTATTATGGGATTTTTAACTGGTAAAACAGCAATTATTACAGGTGCAGGCAGAGCCGTTCTCAGTGACGGCAGATGCGGCTCAATCGGCTACGGTATTGCAACAGCTTATGCAAAAGAAGGTGCAAACCTTGTAATCACCGGCAGAAACCTTCAGAAGCTTGAAGCTGCAAAGGAAGAGCTTGAAAGATTATACGGAATCAAGGTTCTTACTCTTCAGGCTGATGTTAACGAAGGAGCTGACAATGAAGCTGTTGTAAATGGTGTTATAAAGGCAGCTATAGATACATTCGGCAGAATCGACGTTCTTATAAACAACGCACAAGCATCCGCTTCCGGAGTGAAAATTGAAGATCATACAACTGAACAGTTTAACCTTGCAATGTTCTCAGGTCTTTATGCAACCTTCTACTATATGAAAGCCTGCTACCCTCATCTTAAAGAAACAAAGGGCTCAATCATCAATTTCGCATCAGGTGCAGGTCTTTTCGGAAACTACGGACAGTGTTCTTATGCCGCCGCTAAGGAAGGTATCAGAGGTCTCAGTCGAGTTGCAGCAACCGAATGGGCAGCTGACGGAATTAATGTCAATGTAATCTGCCCCCTTGCTTGGACAGCACAGCTTGAAAACTTTGAAAAAGCATATCCCGATGCTTTCAAGGCAAATGTTAAAATGCCTCCCGCAGGTCATTTCGGTGATTCAGAGCTTGAAATCGGACGTGTATGTGTTCAGCTTGCAAATCCTGACTTCAAATATCTTAACGGTGAAACATTAACCCTTGAAGGCGGTATGGGACTCAGACCGTAAAGGAGAAATCGCTATGATACATTATATTGAAAATGATTATCTTAAAATAGGTGTTAAAGAATATGGCTGTGAGCTTACAAGTGTTTTTCTGAAAGAGAATAACACTGAATATCTCTGGCAGGGTGACAGCAGATATTGGGCAGGACAATCCCCCATTCTTTTTCCAATTGTAGGCAGACTCATCGACGACAGTTATTATCTTGAAGGAAAAAAATACGAAATGCCCAAGCACGGTTTCGCAAGAAAAATGAACTGGTCTTTTCTTGGCTCAGACAGTAATTCGCTCAGCTTCAGTCTCACCAATACAGAAGAAACTTTCAAGATATACCCTTATGAATTTGAAGTAATCGTTACCTTTGAGCTGATTAAAAACACACTTAAAGTAACACATTCGATTGAAAATAAGAACAGTAAGGTTATGTATGCTTCTCTTGGTGCACATCCTGCTTTCAACTGTTCAATCGGTGACAGATTGGTTTTCAGCGAAAACGAAACACTTGAAACAGAAAAAATTGACCTTGTCAATTCATTGAGACTTCCTGATAAGCTTCCCATATTAAACAATGAAAAGGTTATCACCATAACTGAAGATATTTTTAATGAGGATGCGCTTATCTTCAACAATATTAAATCTGAAACTCTTACGCTTGAAAGTGATAATAATTCAAGAAAAGTTATTTTTCACCTCGGAAATGCTCCTTATCTTGGCATATGGGCAAAACCGGGAGCACCTTATGTTTGCATTGAGCCTTGGTGCGGTGTTAACGATTCCACAGAAAAGAAAAACGATTTTTCAGAAAAAGACGGCATAAACAGTATAAACGCCGGAGAAAAATTTATTTACACCTGGAAAGCTGAGTTTATCTGCTGATAAAAAAATAATTTGAACAACTAAAACGGACAGGAAAAATCCTGTCCGTTTTTTCGCAAAGATAAATAATGTACAAAATGATTACTGTTCATATATAATCTGCGGTTCGCTGATATCACAGCTCCAGCCGAGATCAATATATTCTTCATCCTCAAAATCATACTCTACATCATAAACAGTTTCGACTTTGGTAATGCTGTAATATGTTTTCCCGTCACTACCAAGTGCATAATCACCGAAAACTATAAGCATTACACCGTTTTCAAGCTTCAGCGCATATAAGGGATCGTATGATTCAATAGGTTTGAATATAGTCATGTCTGCATCTCCTGTTAAGTTATCATCTACATTATATACATATCAAGCAATCAGGTCAATAGCTGAAAATTAAAAAGATCCCTCTTAAAAGAGAGATCCTTTCACTTTGAACTTATGCGTTGTGATCTTCACGCCACTTCTTTGCCTTATCAGCAGACATTCTTGTGATGTTTTCAGCAGGATGAACAGAATCTTCGCCACCGTTTACATAAAGAAAATATTTGCCGTTTGCAGTAACATAAAGACTTTCTTCGTAACCGTCTGAATCACCGAAAGCACCGCTTGTGTACTTAGCAACAAGCTCTGAATTTTCAGTATCATATTCAACTTTACAAATAATCTTTTTCATAAGAAAAACTCCTTTCGGATATTATTAACTTAAATAAGCAAGCTGTATTATAAATGAAATTTATTAAAATTTCAAGTACTTAAAAGAAATATCAGGATTTTATCTTTTTAAGTGTAGTTTCATTAAGTGTAAGCAATGCACCGCAGAAAGCAAGAAGAACAAAAGGTGTTATAGTAAATGTTGTCTTTACAGCAGCAAATCCAAAAATAAGAACCATGAAAAAAGCCGTGCCATATGCACCACCCATATGATAACCGGTTATATCAGCAGAATAGGCCGTACCAAATCTCTGCGGAACACTGTGCAGAACGCTCGGGAAAATCGGACCAAAGCCTATACCGATAAGCAAAAGTCCTAAAAGTGATATCTTGCCGAAGGGTAAAATCAAAATAATAATTCCGATAAATGAAAGAATTATTCCTCCTCTTATAAGATGATCATCAGAAAGCTTCATAGAAATAAATCCGGAAATCATTCTTCCGACCATTATTCCACCATAGTAAAGTGAAATCCATTTAGCAGCTTCATCAGCAGGAAGATCGAATACATTTACTGCATAGCTTGCGCCCCATGTACCAATAAGGAATTCCATACTGCAGTATGCCCCAAGAGACAGAATACTTGTAACTACACCTTTTATTTTAAGAATAGATATAAAACCCTTACCTTCTGAAGCTTCTTCCTCAGCTAAGTCTTTTTCTTTTTCAATAGCTTTCCATTTTTTCAGAGTTACAAAAACGAGAAAAGCAATTACAATCTGCAATAAAGCAATAACTCTGTAACCCGTACGCCACTGTGTTCCGTCATCGCCTAAAAAAGAGGACATTATAAGCGGACTTGCCGTAACACCAACGCCCCAGAAGCAATGAAGCCAGTTCATATGCTGTGCCTTATAATGAAGTGACACAAAATTATTCAACCCCGTATCAATTGCACCGGCACCGTAGCCGAGTACGATAGCAAACAACATCATAATCCAAATATTCGGTGAAAAGCTTATTCCGACAAGACCTAATGCTGTAAGCAGTATAGATACAAAAGTTACTCTGCTTGTTCCGAATCTTCTTATAAGTCCGCCGGCAACAAAGCTTACCCCTCCTGTGCAGACACCGACAATAATACTATACAGTGAAGCAAAGCTTTCATTAACTCCGAAATCAAGATGTACAACCGGCCACGAAACGCCGAAAAGTGAATCAGGCAGTCCGAGAGATATAAACACTACATATATTACAGCAAGTAATAAACCCATCAGAATATCAATCCTTTTCTATAAACATTATGCTAATAATTCAACTTATTTTATCAGCTCTATTCTACTACTGCAAACAATTAATTTCAAGAGCAATATAAATTTTAACAGCTAAAATGAAATTCTATGCGATTAATATACTTACTATATAATGTTTTATTGATTTATTAATAATTATGTTGTATGATTGTTTATATATTAAAGCTGTAAAATCAATTGATAAGGATTAACAGTTTAAATATACGTAGAGAAAATATTATGAAAAGAGAGGTCGGTTATGTCAAATATCCCTAATTCATCAACTATTTCCGAAGAAAACAGAAAGCATCTGAAAACCTCTGAATTTGTCGCATACCTTGTAGCTGTATTCTTTTATACGAATATGACGGGTATGATCGGTTCTTTCAGAAGTGCTTATCTTGTCAATGTTCTACGTCTTCCGTCTGAGCAGACAAGCCTTTTTAATACGCTCGTAAGCATCATCCCGTTTATTCTCAGCTTCTTTATAGCCCTTTATATTGACGGCAGACAAACAGGTAAAAGCGGTAAATTCCGTCCACTTATTATGCTTGCTGCAATACCTATGAGTATAATTCTCTGTCTCACCTTCTGGGCACCTCCGGGACTTTCCGGAACAATGCTTATGATTTATCTTGTAACAATTGCTGTTGGTTGGGCAGTTTGCTGTAATTTCGGCAACTCAATCAATCTTATGGCAGTTGTTATGAGTCCTAACCTTAAGGAACGAGATACTGTAATGTCATTCAGAGGTATTTCCTCAGCTGTCGGAAACTCTGCACCACAGGTTATAATTCTCGTTATCGGCCTTATTTTTAAAGATAACGAAGGTCTTCAGTACATAATCGGTGCTGCTCTTTGCAGTGTTGTCGGTGTTATAACGATGCTCCTCGGTATGAAGCTCACAAGAGAAAGAGTTGTATATAATACTGAAAAGAAAAATCCTCTTGAAGGCTTCAGACACATCGTATCAAACAAATATGCCTGGGTTATCATCATTTCTGAAACCCTTAAAAGCTTCAGAAGTATTGCTTCTTATATGGGCGTATTTATGGCAGCTGCACTCCTCGGTTCTACATCAAAATTCCTTCTCTTCGGTCTTCCTACCGGTATCGGCACTGCAGTCGGTATGCTTGTGATTAATTTCCTTCTTAAAAAATTCAATTCTAAAGTTCTTTATATTGCAAGCGGAATATATTCAATTATCATAAACTGTCTTGCTTTCCTTGTAGGCTATCTCTATTTTACAAACGAAAGCTCTGTTCTGCAGATTCTCTTCATCGTTCTTCTCTTCCTCATCGGACTCCAGTTCGGTGCTTCCAATCTTCTTCCGAGTATGTTCCAGGCAGACGTTCTTGAAGATATTGAGCTTAAGACAGGTAAGAGATTTGATGCCTCACTGCCGTTTGTAGTTGGAATCGGTACAATGATAAGCGGTACAATTGCAAGTGCTCTCTCACCCCGTATTCTTTACGGTGAAGGCTCAATTATTCAGTATGTTCAGCCTACCGATCTTGATCCCAATCCTGAGCAGAGTCTCAGAACAAAAATAGTTATGCTCTTCTTCTACACCATTTTCCACGGCATTATGATGTTCCTTGCAGGAGTTCCCTATTTCTTCTACTCCCTCACAGGCAAGAAAAAAGAAGACATGCACGAAGCTCTTCTTAAAAAGCGCTTGGAATACAACGAAAAAGACGCATAATATACAAAACAGCCCTTCACATCATTTAGGTGTGAAGGGCTTTAATACAAAGCGCCGTAAAATTTACGGACATATAAAAATTATTCGGTTATTTCAATTGAGTCACCCTCAAAGACCTTACCGCCTTTGATTACTTTAGCGAAAACGCCCTCACGAGGCATTACACATTTACCAACAAGCTTCTGTATGGCACAGCCCTCATGACATTCCTTGCCTATCTGGCTGATTTCTATGATACATTCACCAACCTTAAGCTGTGTGCCGACAGGAATAGTATAAAGCTCTATACCCTCGGTAGTTATGTTCTCAGCAAAAACTCCATGGCAAAGACCGTCAGTGGGAAGCCCCTTTGATTTTTCAATACTCTCCTTAGCAAGAAGACTTACCTGACGGTGCCACTTGCCTGCGTGGGCATCACCTTCAAAGCCGAAATCCTCAATAAGTACACCCGGATTAATTTTGGTCTTGGGTGTTCCTTTTTTTTCACTGATATTGATTGATAAAACCTTACCCTTCATTTTTCATCCTCCTATAAGATTCAGCCCGTGATGATTACCGTAGCCACAGTTAAAACTGTGTTCACGTGGCTTTGACATTATAATTTTCTCAATTTCCTTTTTCAGCATTTCCTCATCATCTATAATGTTCATTATATCATAAACAGCATTATTACCGAGACAAGGTTTTATTTTACCGTCAGAGAGAAGTCTTATTCTGTTACAATCACTGCAGAATCGGTTGCTGACGGGAGTTATAAAGCCGATACGCCCCTTGAAGCCTTCAGCACTGTAATATTTAGCTACACTTTTTTCAAAGTTGCTAGTACCTTCTTTTATAAAAGGCTTGAGTTCAGGGAAGCTTTTCAGAATTTCTTCACCCTTTACAATAAGCTCTTCATTTTCTCCGTCAGAGGAAAAAGGCATAAGTTCAATAAAGCGTACATCAATTTTTCTGCTTTTAGCAATGCTTATAAGATTTTCAGCCTGCTCTTCGTTTTTGCCTTTTGTAAGCACTGCATTAATTCTTATCGGTGAAAGACCGACTTTTTCGCATTCATCAATGCCTTCCAAAACCTTATGCAATCCGTCATAACCCGTAATAGCTCTGAATTGTTCCTTATCAGTTGTGTCAAGACTGATGTTAATTGCGGTAACACCAGCTTTTTTTAATCCTTCTGCATATTTCTTAAGAAAAATACCGTTAGTGGTAAGTGCAATCTTTTTTATGCCGTCTATTCCTGCAATACGCTGTACAATTTCAATAATATCCTGCCTTACAAGAGGCTCACCGCCCGTAAGACGCACCTTGGTTATGCCACATAAAGCAAAAGCTCTTACAATTTTTTCAATCTGCGCAGGTGATAGCTCTTCACCCGCTTCATTTTTTGCACCACAATAGGAGCAATTAAGAT
Source organism: Acutalibacteraceae bacterium (assembly GCA_045649935.1). Taxonomy (GTDB): domain Bacteria; phylum Bacillota; class Clostridia; order Oscillospirales; family Acutalibacteraceae; genus UBA6857. The sequence continues at coordinate 8,356 of JAZRQQ010000109.1, forward strand.
TACACCTCTTCGTAACGGAAACACGCAGATAATTTATCTCTCTGTTATAGCTGTCAATCATTTTTAAAATCGCTCTTTCCGCCTGTTTTTTCGAGAAGTCTGACTTCCTTAATTTCCATTTTTCTGTCTATTGCCTTGCACATATCATATACAGTAAGCGCCGCAACAGAAGCACCTGTAAGAGCCTCCATTTCAATACCGGTTTTATAACTGCATTTACCCGTACAGTAAATATACAATTCATCTGTGCCGTTATTTTCAAAAGTAATTTCTACACTTTCAATAGGAATATTATGACAAAGTGGTATAAGCTCACTTGTCTTTTTAGCACCCATAATTCCCGCAATTCTTGCCGTAGCAAGTCCGTCACCTTTTTTTAGTAAGGACGAGAGAAGCTTGTCAAGGGTTTCAGGTTGCATTTTGATTTTTGCAAAGGCCGTTGCAGTTCTGCGGGTAATTTCCTTTTCTCCTACATCAACCATAACAGCTTCACCCTTTTTATTAAGATGCGTAAGCTCAGCCAAGAGTATAACCTCCCATCCTTTTCATACGTTCTTTTAAATCATCACTATGAAATACTTCCATAAAAGCATTATACATAGGCGTGTTTATAAAATCATTGTTTACTATAAAATCGTACTCTTCGACACTTAATTCGATGAAATCCAGATCATACATCTGCGCCGCAGAATAAATTCCGAGACCACAATCAGCATTACCTCCTGCAATCTGTGCAGCAACAGCAGTGTGAGTAAATTCCTCGTTTCTGTAACCTAAAATTTCATTTTTATCAATACCGTTAGTCTTCAAAAGGTAGTCAAAAAGAATTCTTGTACCTGAGCCGAGCTGACGGTTGACATATCTGTGACCCACAATATCGGCGAAGCTTTTTATGTTTTTCGGATTACCCTTTCCAACCATAAGACCCTGGATTCTGCCTATGCCTTTGATAAGAGTCGCTGTATCCGTATCAAGATATTTTTCAACATAGCTTTCGTTATATATTCCCGTTTCAGTATCAAGAAGATGCGTACCGCCAAGGTGTGACTGACCGAGTCTTACAGCACTCAGTGCGCCCATACTTCCTACGTGTGAGGATGAAACAGAATAAGGATATCCCTTGATTTTCAGAAGGTCATTTATTTCATCAATTATAGGGTCATGACTGCCTGTTACAATTATAGAATTCTCTATATTCTTACCGTCATTTACGAGAATAACCTTAACCATTGCACCCTGCTCAATCCCCTCTGAGTTCTGCGGTACAACGATAATGCCGTCTGCTTTAGTGAAGCTAGTAACAATGCCGGCACCTCTCGGAAGGGGTACAGCAACATAAGTCTCACCTATTTTACCGAGGGTTACACGCACATATTCACGGTATTTAAGAGAAGAGATAATTCTCTTACCTAAAACAGCTGTAATTATATCATCATTTTTTATTGTCTTGTTTAAAAGGAAAGCTGTAAGTTCTTTTACTATTTCTCTCATTACAACTATTGCAGAAACAGGATACCCGGGAAGTCCCACGACCGGCGTTATACCGATTTTACCGAGCACGGCAGGCTTACCCGGCTTGATTGCAATGCCGTGAACGCATACCTCACCGAGTTCCTTAATAATATCGCAGGTATAGTCATCTCTGCCCGCAGAAGAGCCGGCAAGTATAAGCACTGCATCATATTTTTCAGAAGCTTCTTTTACTGTTTTCTTGAGGAAATCCTTCTTATCGGGAATAATAGGATAAACAAACGTTTCTGCCCCCCACTCTTTAAGCATACCAGAAAAAATTGAGGAATTGAACTCAATGATTTCTCCCTTTTGAGGATTATCCGTAGGTGCAACTATTTCATCACCTGTGGGAATTATTGCAACAACAGGCTTTTTTATAACTGCAGTCTTTGTAATACCACCTGCAAGCATAGCACCGCAGAGTGACGGTGTAACAACTGTAAAGGATGGTGCAATCATATCTCCCATACAGATATCCTCACCGATTTGTCTTACGTTCTGAAAAGGATGCACCGATGCAATAATTTTAACCTTGCCTTCTTCCTCAAAGGAAAGCTCCTCAACCATAATTACGGCATCCTTATCATCGGGAATTGCGTCACCTGTATCAACAACAGTGTACATATCGTGTGCAAGTGTAATAGGCTCATTTTCACTTGCCGAGTAGGTATCCTTCGCTTTAACGGCAATACCATCCATAGCAGAAGCATTATAATGAGGGCAGCAGATTTTTGCATATACAGCCTCAGAAAGCACTCTGCCCACTGCTTCTGTCGTGGAAATTTCTTCAATTTTATAAGTAAAGTCCTTTTTTATAAGAGCAAAGAATTTTTCTTTTGCTTTTTCTAAAGGTATATTATCAAGATAATTATGCTTCATAGTTTTTCACCTTAAAACAAGTGTACTGTAACCTTTTCGTCCTTGAAAAGACCTTCTTTATTACGGGGAATAACAACAAATCCGTCTGCTGATGAAAGCAGAGAAACAAGACCGCTTTTAAAGAAAAGAGGCTGAGCCTTGCCATTTTTGAGTATAACGGGAATAAGCTCCTCTCTGCCGTGATTTGAGGATATACTTTCAGTTATTTCAGCACTGACTGTAAGAAGATTGCTTGTATCATTACTGAAGAAGCGGAGAAGCTTCATTACAACAGTTTTTGCTATTAAGTAAGCTGCTGCGGGATGTCCAGGCAAACCAAAAACAGCCTTATTCTTTACCTTGCCGAAAATGGTAGGCTTACCGGGCTTTACTGCAATTCCGTGAAAAAACACATCGCCGTCTTTATCAATAACTGCCGCTGTCATATCCTTTGCTCCTGCCGAGGAGCCGCCTGAAATAAGTACCGCATCACATTCGTCTGTTGCTTTTTGTAAAGTAGTATATAGCTCCTCAAAATCATCCCTGACTATACCGTATTCGATGGCATCATAGCCGTTTTCTTTCATAAGTGCAGCTAAAAAGTGACTGTTTATGTCACGGATTTTGCCCATAGGCACTTTTTCTTCTACAGAAACAATTTCATCACCACTTGAAATAATGCCTACCTTTATTTTTTTCATACACTCCACCTCAGTTACACCGAGGGCACAAAGTATACCAATGTGCTTCGAAGTGATTTTTGTTCCTTTGTTTATAATTGTCTGACCAATTTTTACATCGTCACCCTTTTTGGTAACATTCTGATAAGGACTTACAGCTTTAAAAACAAGACATGTACCGTCGAGAAGCTGCTCAGTATGTTCAATCATTACTACACCGTCAGCACCTTCGGGGAGCATACCACCCGTCGAAATTTTAATACATTCACCACTTGAAACAGTATCCGTTGCCTCTTCTCCCATAAGGATTTCACCTGTAAGAGAAAGCATAGAAGGAATGCTTTCCCCTGCACCGTAGGTATCAGCAGATAAAACAGCATAGCCGTCAACAGTGCTTCTGTCAAAGGGTGGAATATTTTCATCTGATATAATATCCTTTGCAAGAACTCTGCCGAGACAATCAGAAACTTTCAACCGTTCAGTACCGATTTCATAAGATGAAAATTCCTCATGTGTTATCTTAATTGCTTCTTCGAACGAAACAACATTAAGCATCATGGCTGTTATCCCCCTTTGTATCAGATATTATTTTTCCGTCACAGAGCTCAATAATACGAAACTTATTTAATTTCGGATACTCACCCGTATGAGTTGTCATTACAAGGGTACAGCCTGTTTTTTCACAGTATTCAACAATAAGCTTATTTATCAGCTCTCTGCCCTTACTGTCTGCCGCGCTTGAAGGCTCATCAAGTAAAATAATATCACTCTTTTTGCAAAGCACTCTCGAAAGAGCAAGACGTTGACATTCACCACCGGAAAGAGTTTTACCATGTTTATTTTCAAGATGCTTAAGATTAAAAGCATTAAGTATTTTTTCGCACAACTCCTGCTTACCTTTTCTGTTGCCATCAAGACAGTAGAGTATGTTGCTTTTTACACTTTTATTGAAGGGCAAGCTTTGCTGAGGCAGATAATAAATCTGTCCCTCATTCTGAATATTGCCCTCTGTTTTACTTTCCGTACCCGCAAGAATTCTTAAAAGGGTACTTTTCCCGCTGCCGTTATGACCTTTGAGGATAATATGCTCACTTTTTGAGATTTCAAGCTCAGGAATATCGAGCACGGTTCTGTCACCGTAAAGCTTTTTAAGTCCGTTGATTTTAATCATTCTTCCCCCTCCTTTGTAAGAAATGAGGCAAGAATGTTCACGCAAAAGGATATTATGAGCAGTACTATACCGAGAGCAAGCGCAAACTCAAAATTACCCTTGTTGGTTTCAAGCATAATCGCTGTTGTCATAACTCTTGTTTTCCATTGAATATTACCGCCGACAATGCTTACAGCGCCTACCTCGGCAATAGATCTGCCAAAGGCTGTGAGCATAACGGAGGTGAGTGCAGTTCTGTTTTGTGAAAGGAAAAGCCTCATAGTTTTTTCCTTACTGAAGGAAAGTCCTTTTGCGGTTTCAATAAGGCTTTTTCCGTTTACAGAGCACACACCTGATGTAAGACTTATCACAATAGGGGTTATGAGAAGGCACTGAGCTACTACCATTACTTCAACGGTAAAGAGCATACCCAGGGAGCCTAAAGGCCCGTATTTGGTAAACAGCAGATAGACAATCAGGCCTGCCACAACCGGTGGCAAGCCCATTAACGTATTTATAATTTTTTTGATTGTCCGTTTACCCCTGAAGCTTGCGCTTGTCATAAGTACACCTAAGGGCATACCTATAAGGCAGGAAATTGATGTTGAGAAAAGTGACATCCTTAATGTAACACCGATTATCTGCAGAATTTCTCTGTCCATTGACAAAAGCATTTCAAGAGCCTCTGTTATTTTTTCCAAGGCTTATTCTTCAATAAGATAGAAAAGAGCCTGACCGTACTGTTCTTCACCGTACTTAGCGATAAGTGCTGAAGCTTCGTCACCTGTAAGCCATTCGATAAGAGCTTTTGCGCCCTCTGTATTGATGCCGTCAAGCTTTTCGGGATTACATTCAATAAGAGAATAAGTATTCTTCATATCATCACCCTCAGCAAGGATGATTTCAAGGTCAAGATCAGCCTTATTTGAAAGGAAGGTAGCCTTATCTGTGAGGCAGTAAGCACCCTGCTCACTTGCCATTGTAAGGCAAGCACCCATACCCTGACCGGCATTTATGTACCATTCGTTCTTTTCTGCATCGGGAACATTTTCACCCCAGATTTTAAGCTCAGCCTTATGTGTACCGCTTTCGTCACCGCGTGAAATAAACTTTGCTTCTGCATCAGCAATTTTGCCGAAGGCCTCAGCTGCATTTGTACTGTCCTTGATAGCAGCAGGATCATCTGCAGGTCCTACAACTACAAAATAGTTGTACATAAAAGGAATTCTTTCAACGCCGTAGCCGTCAGCTACAAATGTTTCCTCGCTTGCCTTTGAGTGAACAAGAATAAGGTCAGCATTTCCGTCAACAGCCTTCTGAATAGCTGCACCTGTACCTGCAGACTGAACTTCAACCTTGTAACCTGTAGCTTCTTCAAAAACAGGAAGAAGGTAAGGAAGAAGACCTGAGTCGTTAACAGATGTAGTTGTTGACATACGGATGACAGGATTTTCCGGTACTGCAACTGTTGTGTCTGCTGTTGTATCTGCTCCGCCATCAGCATTACCGCCGCAAGCAGCTAAAGTGAAGAGCATCAGAACAGAAAGAAGGATTGCAAGAAGTTTTTTCATAATTCATTCTCCTTTTCAATCACGGAAGGCAAAAAGATTTCTCCGTTTACCCACAGGCCGGTACCTGCAAATTATTCTCCTTGCAGGCAGTGTTTTTTCGGCCTTTGCCCTGTTTTCATGCTGTAACAAACATCAGTTTAGAAAATCAAGGTCGGTTTATGAATTAATGCAAATAGAATTGCAAACTTCCTAATTTGATTTATACAATTATAATAAAAATTCACTCAGATTTATATAAACTATTGTAAAAATAGTATCTATATGTTATATTATATACATAAATATGAAAATGTAAAGGGGTGATTTTTTGACTTTCGCAATTATTTGCGTCAGTGACAGATGCAGTACAGGTGTTTGTGAGGATAAAAGCGGCCCTCTGATTCAGGAAATAGTATCTTCACTTGGTGAAACAAAAGAATATGTTATAGTTCCCGATGAGAAAGAAGAGATTAAATCCGCTCTCATACGTTTATGCGATGATATTAGAGCAGATGTTATTTTAACAACCGGTGGTACCGGCTTTGCTCCGAGAGATGTTACCCCCGAAGCCACAAAAGCCGTAATAAAAAAAGAGGTTCCGGGTATACCTGAGGCAATCAGATATGAAAGTCTCAAAATTACCAAAAATGCAATGCTGTCAAGAGCTGTTGCCGGCATAAGAGGAAAAAGTTTAATAATCAATCTGCCGGGCAGTCCAAAAGCAGTAAAAGAATCACTCGAAATAATAATACCCGTTCTCCCCCACGCAGTTAAAACACTTTCAGGTGACACGCAGAACTGCGGAGGCAACTATTGAGGCGGTGATTTTTTGGACATAAAAGAACAGATACAAGGGTTCAGTGTAAAAAGCAAAACTGCTTTAATCGTCGGTTGCGGCGGTCTTGGTACAAACATTGCGGTACATCTTGCAGGTGCAGGAACAGGAAAAATCTATCTTTGTGACTTTGACACTGTAAATGAAAGCAACCTTAACAGACAGTTTCTTTTTACCGCAAATGATATAGGAAAGAAAAAATGCAATATACTTAAAGAAAGACTTTCCGTTTATGCGCCCGACACAGATTTTTATGCAGTAGATAAAAAAATCTCTGATGACAAAGATTTAACCTTTGCACATGATTGCGATATTATAATCAGTGCTGTTGATAATTCTTCTGCAAGGAAAGTTCTTGAAAAATTTGCTGATATTACCGGTCTCCCTGTTGTATTTGCGGGAATTGACGGATTTTACGGTACAGTTTATCTATATGTTCCGAAAAAATCTCCTTGTCCCGAATGTGCAGGAGTTTACACAGATACAAAAGCAAAAACTAATATTTCTGCAACAGCAGGCATAATAGGATCAATGCAAGCAAACATTGCACTGAAATATTTATTGACAGAAAACGCTTCCCTCTCAGGAAAAATTTATCTCTTCGACGGAGATTTATGGGATACACTCCCGATTATAAAACGAAAGAGTTGCACAAAATGCAATTTAACAGAGGTGATATGATGACAAATTTAAAAGGCTATATGGGAAAGGTTCTGTTTGTTGATCTGACAAACAAAACCTACAAGGAATTCCCTTGGACTGACAAAGACAGAAAAAGAACTGTCGGCGGTAAGATAATGGCTGCAGATATTCTTCTTCAGCACATCAGACCCGGAATGAAGGCATATGACGAAGATAACTGGCTTGTTGTTACAACAGGTCCGCTTACACGTTGTAAATCACCTTCTTCAACACGATTCAACATTTCTACAGTATCCCCTCTTACGGGTATTCTGACATCCTCCAACTGCGGCGGTAATTTCGGCAGAAGGCTTAAAAAGGCCGGATGGGACGCAATGATTATAACCGGTAAAGCACAGGAGCTTACATGGATTGAAATAGATAATGACAAGGTTACATTCCATGATGTTCCTGAAATGAAAGGCTTACATACCGGCGAGGTACAAAAAATACTTCCCAAAAGCACGGGCAAAATGGTCATTGGTCCTGCCGGTGAAAACAAAGTACGCTATGCCTGTGTATTCAGTGGTGAAAGAACTGCCGGCCGTGGCGGTGTAGGCGCAGTATTCGGTGATAAGAACCTTAAAGCTGTTACCGCAGCAGGCAATCAGGAGCCTGAGATTTATAATCAGCAAAAGCTTGATAAAATCAACGAACAGTGGAAGGATACTCTGCTTAAACACCCGATTACAGGAGCTCAGCTTTCTAAGCTCGGCACAGCAGGTCTTATAGCTCCGATGCAGGCACACAGAATTCTTGCTACAAGAAACTTTGGTGACGGCAGATTTGAAAACTTTGAAATGGTTTCAGGCGAAGAGCTTGCCGAAAAGCACCTTATCAAAAACGGCGGTTGTCAGAGTTGTCCTATGAAATGTGAAAGACGAGTCAGAGTCGACGGCAAGAATGTCAAAGGTCCTGAGCTTGAAACACTCGGTCTTCTTGGCCCTAATCTTATGAATGACGATATAGAAAAAATCATCAAATGGAACTATGAGCTTGATGAACTCGGCATTGACACAATATCTGCAGCCGGATGTATTGCTTTTGCAATGGAGCTTAATGAAAAAGGATTATGGGACTGCGGTCTTGAATTCGGAAAAACCGACAACCTCAGTGAAATATTCGAGATGATTGCAAACAGAGAAGGAATCGGTGACGAGCTTGCCGAAGGCACAAAGCGTATGAGTGAAAAATTTGGCGGCAAGGATTTTGCCATCCACGCAAAAGGTCTTGAGCTTGCCGCATACGAGCCAAGAGGAGCTGTAGGACAAGGTCTCGGTTACGCAACAGCCAACAGAGGCGGTTGCCATCTGAATGCCGGTTATCTTGTAGTTCTTGAGGGTCTCGGTCTTAATATGGATGCATATACACCTAAGGGTAAAGCTGGACTTGCAATAGCTTTCCAGAATGTTATGGAAGGTGCTTCTGCTGCCGGCTTCTGCGTATTCACATCTTATGCCATTCTTCCCTGGTTCATTGTAGCAAAGCCTACAAGCATAGTAACAAGAATAGTACAGACTGTTTTCAAATACTCTGCTCCCTTCGTATTTATAGCTTCACGTTTCCCGGAAATTCTGCACGTCAATTTATCTCTTGTTCAGTATCCGAGAGTTCTTAATGCAGCTACAGGAATGAAATATACTATAGGCGCATTCCTCAAAAACGGTTCCTACGGCTACAATGTCGAAAGACTCTGTAACATTATTCTCGGACTTCCTGTCGGAGATGAAACTGATACTCTTCCCAAAAGGCTTACTGACGAAGAGCAGGTTCCCGGAAACAAGAAAACCAAGGTTCCTCTTCACAAAATGAAAAAAATATATTATTTTATCAGAGGCTGGAAAAACGGTGCTCCCACAAAATTTACTCTGTGGCGTCACGGAATAAAGCTTCCCGAATGTGCAAAGGAGGTTTATCCCTATGGTAAAGGTTAAAATTTTCGGAGTCATCCGCTCTACAACTGGTTTCAGTTACATCAGCCTTGATGCTGACACTGTTCTTGACGTATTCAATGAGATTTCTGAGCTTATGAAGAAGGGATATTATGAAGACCTTCAAAAGCTTGAAGATCAGAAAAAGGATCCTAATGTCAAGTTTATAAAGCCGAGAAATGAAGCTTTAGTTCCACACAAAGAGCTCAATTTCGGCGATGCTATTGTTTACGTCAACGGCGAAAGATGTATGAAGAAAAAGAAGAAGCTCTCTGACGGTGATGAGTTATGGCTTCTTTCACCTGCCGCCGGCGGTTGATGAAACTAGAAATACCCCCGACTCCTTTGTTGGGGGTTACTGTTTAAATTCATAACAACCATTGATAAAAAATATAAAGTGTGATAAAATAATTAAGTTAATTTTCACATCGGAAGGATGACAGAAATGAATAGAATTACACCCAACAGCACTCTTAAAGAGGTTATGGCTACACCTGTAGGTAATGACCTTGTTAAAATGGTAGCTTATCATACAGGTATACCCGACAAGGTAATACATAATCCCGTTACCGGTATGATTAAGCTTAAGTTAATACCCAAGCTTTTAGGAGATAAGCTTCCTCTTGAAACAATTGAGCATCTCTGCAATCTTCTCTCATATACACCTGAAAAGGTAATAACAAAAGATGAAGTTGATCCTAAATGGTGGAAGGAATCTGTTATTTATCAGATTTACCCACGTTCATTTATGGATTCCGACGGAGACGGCATCGGTGACTTACAGGGGATTATCTCAAAGCTTGACTATCTCAAGGATTTAGGTGTTGATGTGCTTTGGCTCAGCCCGATTTACGATTCACCCAATGACGATATGGGATATGATATCCGTGACTACAAAAAAATTATGACTGAATTCGGCACAATGGCTGACTTTGATGAAATGCTTGAGGAAATTCATAAACGTGATATGAAGCTCGTTATGGACTTAGTTGTCAATCATACTTCAGATGAGCATGAATGGTTTGAGAAAGCCCTCAAGGGTGACGAAAAATATAAGAACTATTATATATTCAGAAAAGGTAAGGCACCCGGTGTTCCTCCCAACAACTGGTCATCTGTATTCTCAGGCTCAGCCTGGAATTATTATCCTGAGCTTGATGAATGGGCACTTCACATTTTCTCTAAAAAGCAGATGGATCTCAACTGGGAAAACCCCGAAATGCGCGCAGAAGTTGCTGAAATGGTCCGTTGGTGGCTTGCAAAGGGTGTTGACGGTTTCAGAATGGACGTTATCAATCTTATTTCAAAGGTTGAAGGCTTACCCGAAGGCAATGCTCTCGTTGGTGAATTTATCGGGTACGGCGGAGAACATTATTTCTGGGGACCCAGACTTCACGAATACCTTCACGAGCTCAACGAAAACGCCTTTAAGAAATTCCCTGAGTCATTCTGTGTCGGTGAAACAGGAGGAATAGGCGTTGAAATGGCAAAATATCTTGTCGATGACTCCCGTGAAGAAATCAGACAGACCTTCCTTTTTGATCAGCTTGAAATCCCAGGTAAGCAGAGATGGGACGATTATAAGTATGACCTTAAATATCTAAGAAATCATTTCATTAATTTCCAGACAGAGCTTAAAGGCTCTTCCTGGCCTGCACTCGTTATTGAAAATCACGATAATCCCCGTATGGTTTCTAAGGTTAATCCCGACCCCGAATACAGAAATGCTGTCTCTAAAGTAATCGGCGCTCTCCTTCTTACCGGAAGAGGAACTCCCTATATTTTCCAAGGTGAAGAGCTTGGTATGATGAACTGTGCATTTAATGATATCTCAGAAATACGTGATGTTGAATCAATAAATAAGTATGCTGAGCTTCAGGAAAAAGGCAAAACACAGAAAGAGGCATGGAATACAATTCTTGCCGGTAGCCGTGACAATTCAAGAACTCCTATGTGTTGGGATGACAGTGAAAACGCAGGCTTCACTACAGGTACCCCCTGGATAAGACTTAACGGTGACTATAAAGAATGCAATGCAGCTGCTGAAGCAAAGGATCCTTCAAGTCCTTTAAATTATTACAAAGCTCTTATGGCACTTCGTAAGCAGTATAAAGAAACGCTCGTTTACGGTGATTTCCGTCCTCTTAATACTGACGATAAAACATATTGCCTTTACAGAGAAAGCGCTGAAGGCAAATTCTATATTGAAATGAATCTTACTGAAAACCAATTTGTAAGACCGAGAGCAGCTGAAGGCGAATGTGTGCTTTCAAGCTATGCTGCACCTGCTCCCTCTCTCCGTCCATATGAAGTAAATATTTACAAAGTAAGATGATATGTTAAAAAGAGCTGCAAATGCAGCTCTTTTAAATTTTATCGTATTAAATTAACTCAGAAAGCAAAATATTTTTCTCTCTGCTTTTTCATTCTGCCGTTTATAAATTTAAGCATTTCAGCAGAGGATTCATCACCGCAGGCGTAATCCTTCATTAATCTTCCTTCTTCGAAAGTGAGCTCATCGTGAAGAGGAAAGAATTCTCTGAGCAGGAAACAACCGTATCTTACAAATCTTGTTTCCCCGACAAGACGAAGCTCTGCGCTGATTGAATCAACGGCAACAGAATATAAATCTTTAATAGCAGAAATAAGTTCTTCACGTGTATTTTCTTTCGAAAAAACAATAGTTGAAGCTATAAGAGCATCTTTATTATTAACGCAGCTATGACTGTCTGTACTGCCGACTATCGCATATCTGCGTCCTTTAAGTCTGTCATCATAATATCTTGCAGTCTGAAATCCGTTCTGTTCAAAATAATTTTCACCGCCAAGAACCTCAAAGGCATCAAAAGGCTGTGTTTCCATTATATATTCCGTCAGACTTTCAGGTACGTGGAAAACATTTTCAAGCCAATACGGGTGGCAGAATATACCAAGGCCGTCAGCTTTTTTAATATGGTTAAAAATCCACACACAGGAGGCATAAGTAAATTTTTCAATGCCTTCGGGTATACCTAGACTATCTGCAAGAGCTTCTACCTGTCTTTTATATTCGTCAATGCTTATCATATCAGGACAAACACCGTCAAGAGAACGAAGCTCTGCATTCTCCCCTACATCTTTTATATGTGCAGACTCCATAAGTCCGTTGATACTGTATTTTCCTCCGAAATTCACTATGTGCACATCGTTATCCTCAAGATGTACCTCTTCACCGGGAATGAGCGTGTATTCTATAGGAACATTGCTGAATGCATTTATCGCCTCTAAAGAGGGATAATATCTTTTGTGATCAGTTATTGCAAGGAAGTCATATCCGTTCTTACGGTATTCAGAAGCAACAATTGCAGGTGACTGCTTGCCGTCGGATCTGAAGGTGTGCATATGAAGATCCCCTCTGAAGGGATAACGACCGACAAGATCGTGATGCAAAGAATAAACAGAAAGTCTGACTATACGTTTTCCGTCCTGCATAATATCAATATAATGTTCCTGTTCATCTTTGAATGTATGAGTAAACCTTATAGAGCCGTCTTCATCAGGAACCTTTGTATACATTATAAAATTATTCCTGTCAGGATAATGATACATATTTCCTTCGTTAAGACTTCGTACGACAACATAATACTCACCGTTAAAGGCTACATGCGCACCAAGTGGCTTTACCGTCACTTCGATTTCCTTATCACAAGGAAAAACCTTCGGAAAAATATCATAATTGAACAGTTCAGTTTTCATCTCAGCAACCTCCTAACCTTTAAATTATTATACAACAATTACAGCACCCAATCAATAAGGGATTTATAAAATTATAGCAAAATTTTTCATAAGCATTTAAATAAATAAAAATAGCTGAAAAAACTTAATAAAAATTGCAACAAACAATTGACCGACAGAAATATATATGATATAATATGATGAATTTAATTATAGATTAAGGAGAGTTAAATATAATGGATAAAGCAAAAGATTTTTCAACATTAAGAAAAGGCATATCCATTTCCCTTGTAATTGCTATACTTTTTACTTGCGGATTTGTTCTTGGTGCTTTAACTAAAGCAGTAGACTCAATGAATGTTGAGCCTGCTCCGGAGACAACAGTTGTTACTACTACTCAGGCCCCCACAACCGTGGCTCCCGAAACAACAACTACAGCTCCGACAACTGCTGCACCCACAACTACAGCAGCACCTGAAACAACCACATCAGCACCCGAAACAACTACTTCTGCTTCCGAAGCCGAAACAACAACCACTACCGAACCTTCAGAGGAAGGAACAGAAGAAGAAGGCGGTTTGATTGCAGGTATAATTGTTAAACTGCTTGAAGCTAAGAAAAAGATTATCGATTTTATAATTTCTATCGTTAGCTCATTACCCTTCTAAAACATACATAATAAAACAACAACCCGAAGATTCGCAAAGATTCTTCGGGTTTAATATTTTATTTTTTGAAAAGCTTTCTGAACTTAAGAACAAAGGCTCTGATTTTAAGGGCAATTTTAACTGATTTGCTGTTATATTCTGCAGGAAGAGGCTTATTCTTATATTTTTCTTTGTAAACCTCTATATCGTTTTTATATTTTTCTTCCTTCTTCTTAAGCTTTGCGATTTCTTTTTTATATTCCTTGATTTCAGCCTTATAACCGTCAATCTTGTTCTGCTGTTTTTCAACATTACGGTTAAGAGCTTTTATCTCTTTTTCAGAATTTCTCTTGAGCGCTTTCATATCGTCAAAATCAAATCTGTGTTCAAGAAGATAAACATCAAGGGTCTTTTTCATAGTTTCATTCTTCCAGCGAAGAAATTCAAGCTCGGTATACTGAGGCTTGAAAACTTCATCAGAGGTTTTGCCTTCAAGACTCTTTGCTTCCTCAATTGCATTGCCGATAATTTCCTGAAGCTTCTTTCTTGTTTCTTTATAATCATCAGGGTTAGCAGGAGGATTGAGCATAAAGTCTCTGAATTCACCGTTTATAACCTGCTCAGGATACGCTCTGTGCATCCACTTCTGATAAGGATCAAATCTCGGAGAACCGAAACTTTCACGAACAAGAAGAACGGGTGTTTCAAGAGCAAGACAAGGAAGTGAACAATGAAGTCTGAAGGTAATTACACACTTGGCATTCTGATAAGTGTCAAGATATCTTATAACCTCTTCACGGCGCTCTTCCCATGACATATCAGTTGAGGGCTGAGGTCTTGTAGGAGCAAGAACAACAATATCTATACCTGTTCCCTCGAGCTGCTTTTCAACAGCTGCAACAACCTCTTTGCTGACACCGACAAGACATACATATTCTCTTTCAGGCTTCGGAATATCTCTTCTCGGGAGTGTAAGAGTTACACAGCCTGAAAAATAAGTTTTGATACCGAAACTGTCAAGAGCTTTAAGTGTATAATAGTCTCTGCATCCGATGGGCTCATAAGCCTTGAAATAATCAAGTCCGGCACCGCTTTCAATATACTCGTATTTTGAAGGCATACCGCGTGGCCTGCCTCTCTGAAGGTCACTGTAATGTAAACCCACCCAGATAGGATATATATCCTTTGAGGGAGGCCAGTTCCATTTATTCCACATATACCATGAACTCATAACAGTTGCAACTGGCTCATGATTTTCAGACTCAAATGCCTCAAGATCTTCAATATCAACCATATAATCTACTGAAGGCAACCAGAGACTCTGAGCATAAGACTGAACATCATCACCGATATTTTTAGTTGTTTTTCGCCAGAGAACACCATATTTCATTTTATACGTCTCCTTTTCCGAAAATATTGTTTCTGCACATAGTTTTCGATAAATTATATCACATTTCAGAAATAGTTGTCAATGAAAATCCGTTACCATTTTATCTGTACCCTTACAATTACCGATATTTTTAAAAAAATATCAAAGGCTGTACAAAACTGCACAGCCTTAAAAGCTTTATTTAGATTTAATCTGAGTGATAATAATATGACTTATTGCCCTTATACCCTTAGAAAGATAAACACCGAGATTTTTGTAAAGACCTGTCAAAACCGGATTTTTAAGCTTGCTTTCATCTATAGCATCCTGCTTTGTATCTGCAAAAACTACATTATCATCAAAGAACGGTGAAACGATACAACTTTCATCTGTAACAGCTACACAGCCATCGGCAAAAGTACATATTGCAGTAAGCTTTTTGCCTGTCGGCTCTTTTCCCTGAAAAGCAAAAAATCCTGATATGGCAGTTTCACTGTTACCGTTATATGAAGGTGCAAGTGATTTACTCTGTGCAGCAACATAAGTATAAGCATCAAGAATCTGATCCTTTGCTCTGCTGAAATGATGCCTCTGCTTACCGTAATAAGTACCGAACGGGTTCATATGAACAGTTTTGTCTTCATCAAGACGCATAGGACAGTGTGCCATTGAAGAAAGCACCTGCCTGGGATTTGCAATAACAAATCCGCATTCCCCATCCGTCAGACCAACAAAACCGCCTGTAAGCTGATGATTGAAAGAATCTATCTTCTTGTTTCTTTCATCGGATTCCGGAAAACTCTGCGTTCTGAATGAACTTACATCACCCATAAAGTTTCTCTTTACAACTGAAACATCGCCCGTAAAATGAGGCGTAATTTCAAAAGGTGCTGTTTCTTTCCAGTCCATATCACTGTATCTTCCAAGCGCAGAATTTTCAGTTGAAATAGAAGTCAGCTCAGGAGTGTAAGGATATTTAACATAAGTTTTGACATATATACCGTCGCAAAAATCCACCTTGAAGAAATCATATCTGTATTCACCAGCAGTAATTTCACCGGGAAGATGCATTTCACCGTCAACAGAAATGCCGCTGCATTTTCCACCGCAATCAAGCCTCTTTACGAAGGTTTTACTGAAAGAATACCTTTCCTTTCCATAAGTGATAAAGCTTCTCAGAAAGTCCTTTTCGCCGATAATTCTGTCAAAAGATTTAACTTTATCAATATTGCCGTCCGTATCAAAACGAATATTTAGATTATCGCTTTTGAAATTAAGACAAATTCCCTTCTCTTCCTTTTCCCCGACGGAAACATCAATAACATATTTTTTCTTTATATCTTTGAATTTAAAGAAAACAAACACACTGCTGTTATCCTTATCTGTAGGTACAACAGCATACTCTTCTAGATCTGCACCCTCAAATTTAAGCTGTGAAACACTTATAAGCTCCGTGTTCACCTTTAACTGTACCGATTGAACATAAGACTCTGAAGTTGCATATATCGTCAGCTTTTCACCGTCAGGCAGAGCAGAAACCTCACTATTTATAATACTTTTGGCAAGTGCATCAGCTTTTCTTTCACGCTGAATATTCAGCACCGGTGTAGCAAGACCGAAATGGGTTGTGGAAAGAAGAAGTACTCTTTCTTTAAATGACGGTGCGTCAAAATCACTTTCTGCATTTATCTTTGAAAGCGCTCTTGAACGCTCAATTGCCGTCCAGATTTTTCTGTTATAGGGTTTCTCAGCCCAGGATGCATAACCGGTAAAGTTACCGTCAGCCGTATCGTGAGTGAAATCAATATTACCGAGGGGCTTATGAGTTCTGAGATAGCCGCCGGGAGTATCAAATACAACATAAGGCAGGTCTGCAATTTCTTCAACAAGTCCGTGAATACCGTCAGTATTTGCAAGCTTGTTACCGATAACCGGGAGATTCATACTCTCCCAGAAAATCGCATCGGCATCCATATTTATAAAGATGAAAACATCATTATTAATTTCACCTTTTTCCTGCTTACTGTGTAAATCCTTTACCCACGCACGAAGACATCCGGCGTCGCAAACATCGGAATTACTGTAGGTAGGAATTATAGTCAGACTCTCACCTTTGTAAGTGTATGTCAGAGGATTAAAAGCCATCTCGTCAGGGAGCTTCGGTATAATTGTACGGAAGGCATCAAAAGGCACGCAGGAGTAATAAAGACAAAGTGCCTTTACACCCAGACGGTTATATACACTGACCTGAGACGGTGTGAACATAACCTCCTGAGGGCGGACGATTTTTTCATAGGAAGAGAAAATATCTTTAAGACCACTTTTTTCACTGTTGGTTATTGCAAGCTCTATTGATGCTTCAAGCTCCTCTTCGGTCATTGCACCCAAGGCTCCGTTACTGTAGCCCATAATTATCTGCTCATCACCATATTTTTCGGTGCGAATTTTCATTTTTTCAATAATATCCGGAGCAAACTTCGGAAGAATTTCCTGAAGCGAAAAGAAATTTTCACTGTCCCAGGTACCTTTTACCGGTATTCCCCTTTCGTTAAACTCAGTCAGCACATCAAGAATTTTTCTTATAATTCTTATATCAGAACCAAATCCTAAGTTATCATTCGTGTCACCTCTGTATGAATGATAACAATTTATATGAAAACCGTAGCCTACATGAACCTTATAATTCATAATAATACTCCCGTTATTTTATTTCAGATAAATTTACTACTCTTCCGCCATCCTTACGGGATATCTCAGAAGCTAACGCGATATCGTGACTAATTACTGTAGCATCGATAGTTGTTATGTCTTTAAGATCCTTTTTCTCACCACATAATAGCTCTACAAAACCGGAAACAAGACGTATATCACCTTCTACATGACCGCTGACATTAAGAGCACCAGTATGTACCGAAGATGCATTTTTACCGAAAAGTCTCATTTCAAGCTTAGTTCCGTAGCCGATAAGTTCACCCTTGGTGCCTACGATATGACTCTCTCTGAACATCTTATCTGAAAAGCCGTTCAGGTTAAGTACAGCGACAGCTCCGTTTTCAAATGTCATTGTTACGAGCTGATGATCACATACGTTGTTATCGTTAAGAAAAACACACTTTCCGTAATCGCCGAATTTAATAGCATTAACAATATCTTCTTTACTGTTAACAGCTTTACCGGTAAGGGTGCGTTTCATATGCTTAATAAACTTTGCTTTATAAAACGGATCGGTAATATATAATCTTTCAGCATCGTAAGGACAATCTTTTTTTGCTTTACAACCACCCATACAGCTTTCTGTTGCTCCCTCAGGTGCACATTCTTTTTTGAAATATCTTATACCGCCAACGGAGCTTACTGTTTTACATGGGCTGTCAATAAACCATGCAATAAGGTCAATATCATGACAGCACTTTGCAAGAATAGAAGGAGTTGAAGTGAATTCATCACGCCAGTTACCACGAACAAAGCTGTGCGCAAAATGAAAATATCCGACATTTTCCGTATGATTAACAGAAACAATATCACCTATCTGACCACTCGAAACGATTTCCTTAATTTTTCTGTAATAGTTCGAATAACGCAATACGTGACAAATTATAAGAAGTGCATTTTTCTCATTAGCAAGGTCACGCAGCTCAGTATATTCATCTCTGCTTCCGCTTACGGGCTTTTCAAGAAGAATATATTTATAACCGGTATTCAGAGCAGCCTTTGTGATTTCATAATGACTTGCGTCCTGGGTTGAAATAATAAGAGCATCGGATATTACGCCCTCGGCAAAAAAATCTTCAGTTGAAATATACTGTCTTTCCTTTGGTATACCGAATTTCGGTGCAATATCATCAAGAGCCTGCTGACTGATATCACAAAGAGCGTGAATACGAACCTTTTTAAAATGGAACGCCTTAAGAAAGCCCATATATTCCGTACCTCTGTTGCCAAGACCAATAACTGAAACTGTTTTCACTTTGAACACCCTTTCATCATTTACAATTAACTTAACAATATTATATCTGCTTTTTAATAATAAGGCAACAAATATTTTTATCTTTCAGGGATTGCAGATATAATATAATAATGTTATACTTAAAAAAAGCTTTTAGGAGAGTAAAAAATGCAGATAGGCGCACAGTTTTATACAATAAGAGAATTTTGCAAAAGCACAAATGATTTATCCGAAAGTCTGAAAAAGGTTGCAGATATAGGATATAAAACAGTACAGATTTCCGGCACCTGTGAATATGATCCGGTCTGGCTGGATAATGAGCTTAAAAAGAACGGTCTGAAATGTGTTCTGACACATATACCTTCCGATAAGCTCTTAACAGACGCAGTAAAAGTTGCACGCGATCATTATCTGTTCGATTGTGAATATGTAGGTCTTGGCTGGCACGGATTTGACGGCAGCGAAGAAGATATAAAGAAATTTATATCGGACTACTCTTCTGTTGCAGAAGCGATTAATTATGAAGGCAGATATTTTATGTATCACAATCACGATACGGAATTCAGAAAATACAAAGGTGATACTATACTTGAATATCTTATGAAATCAATCCCTTCAGAAATTATGGGCTTTACCTTTGATACCTATTGGGCACAGACTGCAGGTGCAGATCCCTCGCAATGGATAGAACGGCTCAAAGGAAGAGTTCCGTGCATACATCTTAAAGACCATGGCTTCGACAGAAAAATGGCTGTAATCGGTGAAGGCAATATAAATTTTGACAGAGTATTTGAAAAGGCGGAAGCTGCAGGTACAAAGTATATGCTTGTTGAGCAGGATGACTGTAACGGAGAAAATCCTTTCGATTGTCTCAGAAGAAGCTATGCGTTTTTAAAATCAAGAGGTTTTGAATAATTAAAATCAGAAGTAGGTTGCAACACTTACTGCTGATTCACTTTTATTCAACTATAAACACCTTAACTCCATGCTTTTCAACAACCGTACTGATAGTTCTTGAATTATCAGTATATTTTTCATCCCACACATCAAAAACCTTATATCCGTCCTTCTGCGGAAGACTAAGAAAATCAAGATTTGCAATCTTCTTGATATCAATTCTTGAACAAGCTGAGCTGATTCCCTTATTAAGAACGCACACTGCAACTCTTGAATCTTTGAGAGGCTTTACAAGAATATCAACTGTACCGATTTTTATTCTCTGACACTGAACTCCGAGCTCATCCTGATTAATTGCTATCATATGCTTATTGGTAAGTATCTGATAAACCTTATTTCCTCTATCAAGCTCACCGTCAACAATAAATTTACGGATATCGTTACCAAGGATGAGTGGTGCATTCATCATACACCAAAGGCTGAAATGAGCTTTGTTTTCTTCATATGTCAGATTTCCGTTTCCTACCTCAAGCATATCAGGATCATTCCACGCACCAATTGCAGAATACTTATAAAGTCTGACATTGACCTCATAAATGGCCATAACAGAAAGCCAGTTAGCTTTTATATCAGGTGTAGTTCTCCAAAGATTACCCGCCTCAAGACCCCATCTGAAGGGTTTATTAAGTCCCCATTCGCAGATTGAATAAACAATAGGCTTTTCTTTTGTTCCGTTTTTCTCGGCATATTCCTTAGTTGCTCTCTTAAGCTCTCTGCCCATAAGCTTGTACTGAATTGCAGCACTGTCCATCTTTGAGCCGACGGGATTTGAAAAACGCACATGGTTTTCACCGCTAAGGAGTCGTACTTTTATCTGCATTCTGTGTTCAGCAGTCCAGTTTTTCATACCGGGAACATAAATATGATATTCATCGTTTTCATTTATGTTGACCATGAGGAACTTTTCACTTGTATCAATTTTCTTGACAGTTACAGTAAGGATATATTCCCCTTCCTCCTCAACTGTTATATTAAGTGAAAAAGCACCGTTACGACTTGTAACGCCTGCAATATATGCATTGGTTTCAAGACTTTCATCTTTAACTACCTTTGCCATACCTTCAAGTGCAACCTCCTGCGGCGTGAAAGAAGCTATCTCTTCTCCTGTACCTTCTTTTGAAAAGGTAATCTTTGAAACCTTCGGAGCAATAGAGGAAATTTTTTCATTGTGGCAGAAATCATATTTAAAATATTCAATACCCCACGAAGCAAATGTGTCAGCATCGATAGCTTCATTTTTCAAGCTGGCAGGATATTCTTCACAGGTAAGGGTACCGTTTGAAGAATATATTCCAAGCTTAAGACCTTTAGAATTTACATATTCAGCAAGCGCCTTGATTCCCCCAGGAAATGTTTCACGGTCGCATTGAAGACGTCCGTCCTTATCTCTTGCAGAAGCTTGCCAACAGTCATCTATATTCACATATTTATAACCTGCATCTGCAAGACCGCTGAGGCTCATAGCATCAGCAATTTCTTTAATAAGGTTTTCATTGATTTTATCTCTGAAAAGTTTCCAGCTTGACCATCCCATTGGAGGTGTAAGAGCAACGCCGTTGTTATAACCCGTGTCAGCGCTCTGACTGAGACGGAAATTATTGATAATCTTCTTTGCACTGCAGATAGGAGAAAAACTCTTATCTGCCATTTTCTTTGCAGCAAGACCTGTTGCTGTTACCGCTGAAACTGCTGACACTGCTGAGGCAGCAGTTATAACGGTTTTCTTGATATCCATATTTTCTCTCCTTTATATTAATGCAAATGTTTTCATTGCAAATATTATTATAAACATTGTAAACATTGAAATTGTACTCGTCCACACTACCAGCTGTCCCGCGAGCTGTTCATCACCGCCGATTTCACCAACCATAACAGCGCTCGAAACAGCAACGGGAGTAGCAAACAAAGCAATAAGTGCAGGATATTCAATTTCTGTAAGCTTCATCACACCCATAAACTCAGAAAGATATATTGCAACTCCAAGAGCTACAACGGGAGTAAACACAGTTTTAGTAAAGGTGCCCCAGGCAATCTGCTTATATAAAACCTTCACCTTAGTAAAATCAAATCTTGCGCCCAAAATAATTAATGCCAACGGTGAGGTGATTTTACTGATGCTGTCAACGGCAGAAAAAACATAAGGTATATCTCTTTCAACCGAAAAATCAAAGGGCAGTATATTTCTTATAAATACTGCAAATACACCTGTAAGAACACCTAAAATCAGAGGATTTCTTGCAGTTTTAGCAAGTGTATCCCTGACAGAACTTTTATGGTCATCGTCAGCATAATGAGAAAGAATAATCACAGCAAGAACATTAAACAGCGGAATTGCAACAGCAGAAAGAATTGATGCAAAAGAAACAGATTCCGCACCGCCAAGACTTTCAGCAAGAGGAATACCGATAATAGCATAGTTGGAACGAAAGGCACATTGTGTCAGAACACCCTTCTGTTTTCTGGATTTTGCTATAAAGCCTGACGTAAAATAAGCAAAAATACAGATAAAACATACAATAGCAACACAGTATAAAATTACATTCCACTTTATATCGGAAAGGCTTTCTATAGAATAAACATTTCTGAAAAGCAACACCGGCAGAAAAACCTTGAACACCATAGAATTTGCTTTTTTAAAAAAAGCATCATCAGCAAACCTGATGTATCTCAGGAAGCAACCGACAACGGCAAGCAGAAGTATAGGCATTACTGCATTAAAAGAAAACATAAATATATCTTTCATTTAATTAACCCACCTTGCCTGAAACGATAAGATTTTTTATTTTATAAGTGAGAGTTGTGCTTGCACAGAGGTTTGATTCTTCACCCGGATGACCGTCGATAACTATATCGTTCTCACCCATTTTATAGCTTATTGTAAATGCTTCAACCCTGTTGTCACCTGACTGCAGAGAATATTTAAGGACAGCGCTTTCAACAGAAGAAAAAAGTGAATTATTCATATCGCCTAAAACACAAAGAATATATGCTGACGGATTCTTTTCTCTTACAGTTGAAAGAAGATCTATATAAGCATTAACAAATTCATTTCTTCGGCTGTAACTGTCAGAACAGTAAGAAGCATCATTTGTTCCAAGATTCACAACAATAAGATCATTTTCTGTTTTGCTGAAATCCCACATATATTCATTATCAGCAACAAGACAAGCCTTATCATACTCATTCATAACGAGTTTGTCTGTTTTATATCCGTTTTCTGTATAACCTGAAACAACACCATATCCCGAAAAGCATACAGCACTGTAATCTGCTCCGAGATTCTGTGCAGTAAGATAAGCATAGCTTTTAGAAAAATTCTCTGTCTGAGTAGAAAAGCTTCCGAAGTATCCGGCATCAATCCCGTAACCGCAGGTAATTGAATCACCAATAAATTCTATCTTCAGTTCTTGCTTCTCTGTCGGCTTAATATCTTCCATACCAAAGGAGCATATTCTGCTTACAGAAACAGACGAATACATAGCTTCAGACAGCTTTATAAGAGTAATGACTGTACCTTCATAGCTTGTATTGATACGATAGTTTTTTGTCTCAGAGCCGATGCACTCATCAACAATAAGATTTCCGTCAGAATATATTGCTATCCTGGGCTTATGCTTTTCTGTTATTTCAGCTGAATCAACAGAATTAACAGTAATTTCTGCATAAGCACCTTTGCAGAGAAATTCAATACCGCTTCCGGAGTGAGACAAATACATCCTTCCCGTGTCATAACTGCCGCGTCCGAGAAGCTTTACCCTGCTTTCATCCGGGGTATATTCTCTGATAACCATATTTTCGTAAGTATTTTGCACGATCTCAGTATCAGCCTTTCTGTTTATGATAAGTGTTATTAAAACCGCACATAATACAACTAAAAGCACAGAAAGAAAAATGCACAGCTTTTTAAGAAAATCATTCAAATCAATCACCTCGGTAATTATATATGATTATTTTCCTAAAGTCAAATGCGAATAAAAAGGCTCAGATCCTCAGTTGAAGATCTGAGCAATATAAGTTTATTAATCAAAAACAACTGTTGTGATGCTGTTAGCACCGATTTCAACATTTTTAAAGGTACCTGTGCCGGATTCCTTTGTAAGCTCAAGATTTTTTTCGGCGTCAGTTGTGTAAACAGACATATTACGCCAGAAATTATCGAACTTAAGAGTTTTACCCTCATCAGCTTCATTTACAATAACTGCAACATAATCTCCATCGGGAGTCACATATTGTGAAACATAAAGATCATTTGTGATTGTATATCCCTGATGAGCCTCGTTGTCAATCCAGTGTGGCCACTCTGATTTTTCAGCAGTAATATCACCAACACTGATTTTAGTTGCAAGTCGTCTGCTGCCTTCGGGAATGAATTTTGAATAATGTGCAAAAGCGTAATATCTCTTACCGACAGTATATTCATCATAATCTCCGTCAACATATATCATTGAGTCGGCATTAAGACCGCCTTCATTTACAGCAACCCAGGACGACCATGAATTAACGCCTGTAACAGAAACATCCTCGCAGATTGTACGCGCCATAATGATACCGGCCTCAATATCATCAGCCTTGTGAGAATTAGGAAGCTCGCACCATTCACTCATTTCTATCTCAACATCAGGATACTTGGTTTCAAGGTATTTACCGAAAGCATATTTAAGCATAAAATTATCGTCATTCCAATAGCTGTGATATGCATATGTACCCATAACTGATGCAATTTCTTCATCAGCATAGAGAGCATCAATACCGTCAATTGCATAATACTTATCAATTGCAAGCTGTCCGCTTTCCATCATTGAAAGCTTAACATCAATATTTCTTTCTTTGATTTTACGTGCAAAAACTCTTGCAACTTCAATTACAGAGTCGAAATCATAGTGACAGCCTTCCTGACCTACCCATTCGCCTCCCCAGGACCATTCCGGCTCGTTGATGGGACTGATATACTTAACGGGAACACCTTTGCTGATAAAGTATTCAGCAATATCAAGCATATAATCGGCAAAGTCTTCGTAGCATTCTTTTTTGAGATTATTAGTATCAACCTCGTAGCTGCCCGCAGCAGAACCTGAAACCGTCATAAGATAATGCGGTGAGTTAGCAAAAAGAACAACAGTATCAATACAACCGTATTCAAGGCTCTTAAAGAGCATCTGCTGCGCATTTGCATCCTTTGACCAATCATATTCAAGCTCACCGGTAGCAGCATAGGTGTCTGCAACAAGGAAGCTGTCGGTTGTTCTTGATGATTCTCTCCATAGTCTTGTATCGGGATTTTCTCTTTCACCGCCGCCAACATTGTAACGGTAAACATTAAGTCCTAATCCCTCTTCAGAATAAAGGAGTTTTGCATATTCTTCTGCAGTTTCGGCTGAGTCAACCATCTGTGCCCACCAGGCTGCCGATGTACCCCAGCCTGTAATTTCCTGTTCAACAGCAAGAGGATTGAACTTTATGTTTACATCTGATGCATCAAAACCGAAAAATCCGGCAATAGTTGCAAAGACATAAAGCAGAACCATAACAAAATAAATGGATTTTTCCAAAAACACAAGTCTGTTTTTAATCATTTCAACTTCTCCTTAAAGAAATTTTTTCTATAAAATAATACCACAAAACATATTAAAAGGTCAACTATTTTTAATTTTTTTCAGTCCTTGTTTCTATTAATATTAAAACTATTGCAGAAATATTAAATTTTGTTGCTTTTTGTTTTAAAAAATGTTATACTCTATAAGTAATAAATTTCAGTAAGGGTGATACTATGTATGACTGCCGTATAATTTCACACAGAGGAGCTAACGCTTACGCTCCCCAGAACACAATTCCTGCCTTTGAAAAAGCTGTCAAGATCGGCGTTGACGGTTTTGAAACCGATGTTCACATCACAAAAGACGGCGAGATTGTTCTCTGTCACAACTATACTATCGATGAGACATCAACAGGTAAGGGTAACATCTCTGACAAAACACTTGCAGAGCTCAAAAGCTATGATTTCGGCTCATATTTCTGCGGGAAATATGATTGGACACAGATACCAACGCTCGACGAGTTCCTTTCTTTTGTAAAGACTACTGATATCAGTGTTATGAATATCGAAATCAAATCACCGAAGGAAAATGAAACCGGTATTGTAAAAGAGACCATCAAAGCAGTAAAAGAGCACGATCTTTTCGACAGACTGCTCATCTCTTCTTTTGATCCGAAGCTCCTTATAGAAGCAAAAGAAATCGATCAGAACTGCAAAACCGGTTATCTTTATGCACCCAACAGACCGATAACACTTAAGGTCTTCTGGAGAGCTGTAGAATTTGCAAAATCAATCAATGCTGATGCACTTCATCCTCAATTCATTTTTGTAGGTGAGGAATATGTGAATAAAGCACACGAGGAAGGTCTTATGGTAAATGCCTGGACTGTCAATGATCCCGTATTTATTAACAAGATGATTAAAAGCGGTGTTGACGGAATTATTACCGATCTCCCCGATGTAGTCGGCAGAATACTCAACGAAAGATACAGATAAGAAATTATATCTATCAGATGATAGAGCTTGTTAAATAAAATCAGACAGTAAAATCTGCTAAAAGATTCATTATCATTATCTTACAAATCAAATAGTTACCCCCCGGCTTAGCCGGGGGTTCTTCATATGCGGGCATAGCCCTATGTTACTGGCATCGCCTCAAGGCGTACCCTACGACTACCAAATGCAAAAGATTGTTACTTGTTACCCGTAAACGGGTCTACATATTC
>JAZRQQ010000110.1:0-35161 GCA_045649935.1 Acutalibacteraceae bacterium
GACAGCTCGAAGGAAGATCTGTTCAAGTCTTGTAAAAAGATATTGAAGCTTGATGATGAGCAGATTAAGTCTATAAGTATTGTAAGACAAAGTGTTGACAGCAGAAAAAAGGATAATGTATTCTTTTGCTACAGTGTGGATGTAGAAGTAGTCGGTGATGAAGAGAAAATTGTCAAAAGAATTAATTCAAATAAGGTTACTGTTGTTGAAGCATACAATTATGTAATGCCTGAGGTCAAAAGAAAATCTCCCTTCAGACCCGTTGTTGTAGGCTTTGGGCCAGCGGGAATATTTGCTGCTCTGACACTTGCAAGGGCAGGTCTCAGGCCTCTTGTTTTAGAGCGTGGCAGAGATGTTGAAAGCCGTACCAGAGATGTCAATATATTTTTTACTCAAAGAATACTTGATGAAACATCTAATGTGCAGTTCGGAGAAGGTGGTGCAGGTACATTCTCTGACGGTAAGCTTACTACGGGTATTAAAAGTACTTTGTGCAAAAAGGTGTTTCTTGAGTTTTTTGAACACGGTGCACCTGAAGAAATTTTATATTCAGGCAAGCCACATATCGGAACGGATAAGCTTGCAGGTGTTGTTAAAAATATGCGTGAAGAGATTATTTCTCTTGGCGGTGAAGTGAAATTTGAAGCAAAACTTACTGATATAATTATATATAATGGCTCTGTTCAGGGTATAAGCTATGAAGAAAAAGGAAAGAGCTTTGATTTTGAAACTGATACTGCTATTATTGCAATAGGACATTCTGCAAGAGATACTGTTAAAATGCTCTACGCAAAGGGCATACAGATGATACAGAAGCCGTTTTCTGTTGGTGCGAGAATAGAACATCCGAGAGAATTCATTGATAAGGCACAGTACGGAAGTTTTGCAGGTCATAAGGCTCTCGGTGCAGCTGATTATAAGCTTGCCTGTCACGGTGTGCATGAAAGAGGTGCTTACACATTCTGTATGTGTCCGGGTGGTACTGTTGTTGCTGCTACGAGTGAAAAGGGCGGTGTAGTAGTAAACGGTATGAGTGAGTGGGCAAGAGACGGTGAAAATTCCAACTCTGCACTTCTTGTTAATATATATCCTGAGGATTTTCCTTCAGAGCATGTGCTTTCGGGTTTTGAACTTCAGAGACAGATGGAGCAGAAAGCCTATATTCTCGGCGGAGGAGATTACAGCGCACCTTGTCAGCTTGTCGGTGATTTTCTCAGCGGCAATAAATCGACTAAGCTTTCCTTTGTCAAGCCTACCTGTCCTACGGGTGTCACACCTTCTGATATAAGACAGGTGCTTCCTAAAAAGGTTACAGATACTATGGCAGATGCTATTGTTCAGATGGATAAAAAGCTTCAGGGTTTTGCTCTTAAAGATGCCGTTCTTACTGCACCTGAAACAAGAAGCTCTTCACCGGTAAGAATACTCCGTGATGATATTTATCAGACTAATGTCAGAGGTTTGTATCCCTGCGGAGAAGGTGCAGGTTATGCCGGTGGTATTGTGTCAGCCGGCGTTGACGGAATTAAATGTGCCCATGCAGTTCTCAGTGATGAAAGATAATTAAAATTTAAAGCCAACGTAATCTTTTCGGAAAACGTTGGCTTTTTTGCTTGTCTGTTATTCAATTTCGCAGCCTTTTGTAACTGCAGAGCAAAGAAAACTCTCATTATAAGTATTTTTCAGTTCCTCAAGACATTTCTCAGCATTTTCTCTGTCTTCAAAAATTCCGAAGACACTCGGTCCGCTTCCACTCATACAGCAGCATTCTGCGTTATATTTTCTCATAATACTTTTTATAATAACTCTGTCAGGAACATCTATAAATTGCTCGAATACATTGTCTACTCTCTCGTAGACACCCTTGTTATAAGAGGTAGCTGCCGCTATAAGCATACCGCTCGTGTCAAGATGTCTTACTCTTTCTGCAGTATCAAAGGCAGCATAAGCTGCACCGGTTGAAACATCCTGCTGTGGCTTTACGATTATTATATTGTCAATTTTAAGATCGGGAAGAAATGATAATACAGTACCTGTATATTGAGCAGCCATAGTTCCGCCGAGAATGCAGAAGGGAACATCAGCACCGATTTTTCCTCCTGATTTAATTAACTCCTTGTCAGAAAGCTTCGCGTCAAACAGCTTATTGAGTGCTACGAGTACTGCTGCACCGTCAGCACTTCCGCCGGCAAGGCCGGCTGCCTGAGGAATATTTTTTTCAATATGAATTTCTATACCTGTGTTTATAATGCCTGTATCTTCAAAAAATATTTTAGCAGCTTTATAGGCAATATTCTTTTCGTCAGTCGGCACATTTTCATTTGTGCAGGTGATAGTGATACTTTGGGTGTCAGTTTTATATACAGTAACGCGGTCATATAATCCGACAGACTGCATTATCATAAAAAGGTTGTGGTAACCGTTTTCAAGAGTGGACAGAATATCAAGCATCAGATTGATTTTTGCATAGGCTTTGACTGTAACCTTCATATTAAACCTCCGGAATTGTTATACAATAATTATAATAAAAAAACAGAAACATATCAATTACTTGTTAAAAAATAAAATATGTAAATATGTAAAATAACCATTGACTTTTAATTGCATATATGTTAAAATCTCTAGAAGAAAAAAAGGATGTATAATAATAGGAGGTAGGTTATGAAATTGACCATAAAAGGCAAAACGCTTTATAAAGACGGTTATCTTTCATCTCTCCCGCTTTTTATTAACGACGGTGTTATTGTTTCTCGAAATGATTTATCATCTGATATTATTGATTTTTCTGATAAGTATATTATTCCCGGTTTCGTAGATGTACATGTTCATTTACGTGAGCCGGGTTTTTCATATAAAGAGACAATTAAAAGCGGAACATTGGCTTCAGCTCATGGCGGATATACAGCAGTATGCTCTATGCCTAATCTGAATCCCGTTCCTGACAGCGATGAAAATCTTAAGCAGCAGCTTGATATAATTGACAGAGATGCTTTAATAAGTGTTTATCCTTACGGCTCAATAACCGTCGGTCAGATGGGTGAGGAGCTTTCAGATATGGACGCAATTGCAGAAAATGTTATAGCTTTTTCTGATGACGGAAGAGGCGTTCAAAGTGATGAACTGATGAAGAAAGCAATGTTGAAGGCAAAGTCTCTCGGTAAAATTATCGTTGCTCACTGTGAGGTGAATGATCTCCTTAAAGGTGGTTATATTCACGACGGTGTTTACGCAAAAGAGCACGGTCACAGAGGTATCTGCAGTGAAAGTGAATGGAAGCAGATTGAAAGAGACTTAAAGCTTGTTGAAGAAACGGGATGCAGTTATCATGTCTGCCATATTTCTACTAAGGAAAGTGTTGAAATTATAAGAGAAGCTAAGAAAAAAGGTCTTGACGTTACCTGTGAAACAGGACCACACTATCTTATTCTGTGCGATGAGGATCTTCAGGAAGACGGAAGATTCAAAATGAATCCAGCACTTCGTTCGAGAGAAGACAGAGAGGCTCTTATTGAGGGAATAAAGGATGGTACAATTGATATGATTGCAACCGACCATGCACCTCATTCAGCTGAAGAAAAAGGAAGAGGACTCGAAAAGAGTCTTATGGGTGTTGTCGGAATAGAAACTGCGTTTCCGCTTCTTTATACTCATCTCGTTCTCAAAGGAGTTATTACCCTTGAAAAGCTTATTGAGCTTATGAGTGTGAATCCGAAAAAGAGATTCGGAATAAAAGGCGGAACTGATGAAGGTGAATATGCCGATTTCACGGTAATAGATCTTGATGAAGAATATGTTATTACCGCTGACGACTTTTATTCAATGGGCAAAGCTACACCTTTTGAAGGCTTTAAAGTAAAAGGCAAAATTATAAGCACCTATCTTAAAGGTGAAAAATTATTTTAAAACAGGAGATAAAAAATGACACAGGGTATTTATACAGTGCTTAAAAATGAAAAGCTTACTGATACTGTTTACCGTATGGTGCTTTCAGGTGATACATCAGCTCTTACAGCACCGGGTCAGTTTGTAAACCTTACCGTTGAAGGCTGTTACCTTCGCCGTCCTATTTCGGTTTACGATTGGAATGATACAACAGTAACAATTATATATAAGATTGTCGGAGAAGGTACTGAAAAAATGAGCAAATGGCCCGAAGGCTATGAATGTGATGTTTTAGTAGGTCTTGGAAACGGCTTTGATGTTTCAAGAAGCGGTGATAAACCTCTTTTAATCGGTGGCGGTGTTGGCGTTCCTCCTCTTTACGGACTTTGCAAAAGACTTGCCGAGGAAGGCAAAAAGCCGACAGTTATTCTTGGATTTAACGAGGAAAAGGAAATATTCTGCTTCGATGAATTTTCTGCTGTTGCTGATACGATAATTACAACCGTTGACGGCTCAGTTGGTATAAAGGGCTTTGTAACCGATGCAATGAAGGATATTGATTATACATATTTCTATACCTGCGGTCCTATGCCTATGTTTAAGGCGATTGAAAAGACAGCAATCGGTTCGGGTGAGTACAGCTTTGAAGAAAGAATGGGTTGCGGGTTCGGAGCTTGTATGGGCTGCAGCTGCAAAACAAAATACGGAAACAAGAGAATCTGCAAAGACGGTCCTGTGCTTCAGAGGGAGGAGATTATATGGTAAACACAAAGATTGACCTTTTAGGTCTTGAACTTGACAATCCCGTAATTCCTGCTTCGGGTACCTTCGGCTTCGGATATGAATTTGCTGAGCTTTATGATATCAACTGTCTCGGCTCTATTTCCTTCAAAGGAACTACACTTGAAGGGCGTTTTGGTAATCCTACACCAAGAATTGCAGAATGTACTTCGGGCATGATTAACTCTGTCGGTCTTCAGAATCCCGGTGTACATAAGGTTATTGAAGAAGAGCTTCCTAAGCTCAGTGAGGTTTTTAATAAAAAGGTTATTGCCAACGTTGGCGGTTTTGCAATTGATGAATATAAGGAATGTGCAAAGCTCCTTGATGCTCAGGAGCAGGTAGGTATTCTTGAGATCAATATAAGCTGTCCTAATCTTCATGCAGGCGGTGTGAATTTCGGCACAGATGCAGTTAATGCTGCAAAGGTAATAGAGGCTGTAAAATCTGTTACAACTAAGCCTGTTATGGCAAAGCTCACACCGAATGTTACTGATATTACTGAAATTGCGCTTGCTTGCGTAAATGCCGGTGCAGACGGTATCAGTATGATTAATACACTTTTAGGTATGAGAATTGACCTTAAGACCAAAAAGCCTGTTATTGCAAATAAAATGGGCGGATTTTCAGGCCCTGCAATTAAGCCTGTTGCATTAAGAGCAGTATATCAGGTTTATGAGAAAGTTAATGTACCTATTGTAGGTATGGGCGGAATCTCAACTGCAGAGGATGTTATTGAGATGATGCTTGCCGGTGCTACAGCAGTTCAGGTCGGCGCTGCAAACTTAGTTAATCCCTTTGCCTGCCGTGATATAATCAATGATTTACCGCGGGTAATGGAAAAATATAATATTACATCTTTAAAAGAAATTATCGGAGGTGCTCACTAATGGGAAGAGACGTAATTATCGCATGTGATTTCAGCAGTAAGCAGGAGGTTCTCAATTTCCTTGATAAGTTTCAGGGTAAAAAACCTTTTGTAAAAATAGGCATGGAGCTTTTTTATGCAGAAGGTCCGGAAATTGTAAGAGAAATCAAGAAAAGAGGCCATAAGATTTTCCTTGACCTTAAGCTTCATGATATTCCCAACACAGTTAAAAAGGCTATGTCTGTGCTTTCAAGACTTGATGTTGATCTTTGCAATCTTCACGCAGCAGGTACATCAGAAATGATGAAGGCAGCTATTGAAGGCCTTACAAGAGAAGACGGTACAAGACCTCTTCTTATTGCGGTTACTCAGCTTACATCAACAGATAAAGAAAGAATGAACAAAGAAATTCTCATCGACGGTGAAGTCGGTGATGTAGTTCTCAGCTACGCAAAGACAGCTGCTGACAGCGGTCTTGACGGTATTGTTTGCTCACCCCTTGAAGCAGGTCTTGTTCACGAAAAGTGCGGCAAGGAATTTCTTACAGTTACACCCGGTGTAAGATTTGCTGACGGTGACGTAGGTGATCAGAAGAGAGTTACAACTCCTGAAAAAGCAAAGGAAATCGGCTCAGACTACATTGTTGTCGGTAGACCTATTACTGCAGCTGCAGACCCCGTTGCTGCTTACGAGAGATGCCTTAACGAATTTGTAGGCTGATAATAAATTCTGAAATTATAAACGAAAGGATAGATTTAAAATGAAAAAATTAATTGCAAAAGACTTACTTTCTATCGGCGCTGTATTCCTTCGCCCTGAAGATCCCTTCACATGGGCAAGCGGTATTAAGAGCCCCATCTACTGTGACAACAGACTTACACTTACATCTCCTCAGGTGAGAACAGATGTTGAAACAGGTCTTGCTAAAACTATTCTTAAGTATTATCCTGACTGTGAGGTAATTATGGGTACTTCAACAGCAGGTATTGCACACGCAGCTATTGTTGGTCATATTCTCGGCCTTCCTATGGGATATGTAAGAAGCGGTCATAAGGATCACGGCAGAGGAAATCAGATCGAGGGTAAGCTTGAAAAAGGTCAGAAGGTAGTAGTTATCGAAGATCTTATTTCAACCGGCGGCAGTGTTATTGAGGTTGTAGATGTTCTTCGTGAAGCCGGCGCAGAGGTTCTCGGTATTGCATCTATCTTCACTTACGGTATGAAGAAGGGTATTGACAGAATGGCTGCAGCTGACGTAATTAACTATAGCCTTTCAAACCTTGATGCAGTTGCTGAGGTAGCAGCTGAAGAGGGTTATATCAAAACAGAAGATATAGCACGTCTGCTTAAGTTCAGAGACAACCCCTCTGATGAGAGCTGGATAGGAGGCAACGCATGAGAAGTCTTATAAATATTCTTGA
Source organism: Acutalibacteraceae bacterium (assembly GCA_045649935.1). Taxonomy (GTDB): domain Bacteria; phylum Bacillota; class Clostridia; order Oscillospirales; family Acutalibacteraceae; genus UBA6857. The sequence continues at coordinate 6,952 of JAZRQQ010000110.1, forward strand.
TCTTTCTGTTGAGGAAATAGATAAGCTTCTTGATGTTGCTGATGATATTATTTCTAATCCTAAGAAATACAGCGAGGTTTGTCACGGCAAGAAGCTTGCAACACTTTTCTTTGAGCCTTCAACAAGAACCAGACTCAGCTTTGAAGCAGCTATGTATGAGCTTGGCGGTCACGTTCTCGGCTTTTCATCAGCTGATTCTTCATCTGCATCCAAAGGTGAAAGTGTAGCTGATACTACAAGAATGGCTTGCTGTTATGCGGATATTATTGCTATGCGTCATCCTAAAGAGGGCGCACCTTATGTAGCTTCACTTAACTCAAGTGTGCCTATCGTAAATGCAGGTGACGGCGGTCATAACCATCCTACACAGACTCTTACTGACCTTCTTACAATCAGACGTAACAAAGGCAGACTTAATAACTTTACAATCGGTTTCTGCGGCGACCTTAAATTCGGCAGAACAGTTCATTCACTTATTACTGCTCTTGCAAGATACAAGGGTATAAAAATCATTCTTATTTCACCCGATGAATTAAAGCTTCCTTCTTATGTTAAAAAGGATGTTCTTAAGGCTCAGGGTATTGAATATGTTCAGACTACTGATCTTGAATCAGTTCTTCCTGAGCTTGATGTTCTCTATATGACAAGAGTTCAGAAGGAACGCTTCCTCAGTGAAGAAGAATACATCAGACTCCGTGACAGCTACATTCTTACAAGAAGTAAGCTTAAGGCTGCTAAGGAAGATCTTGTAATTCTTCATCCGCTGCCCAGAGTTAATGAAATTTCAACCGATGTTGACGATGACCCGAGAGCTTGCTATTTTGAACAGGCGCTTTGCGGTAAATTTGTCCGTATGGCTCTTATTATGGAGCTTTTAGGCTTAAAAGCTGACTGAAAGGGGAGAGCAGAATGAATATAGATTCAATTAAAGACGGTATTGTTATTGACCATATTACCGCCGGCAACGCAATGAGAATTTACAACCTTCTTGATTTTGATAAGCTTGAATGCAGTATTGCAATTATCAAGAACGTTAACAGCAAGAAAATGGGTAAAAAAGATATTATCAAGATAGACAGTAATATCTCTATCAATCTTGAAGCTCTTGGTTATATTGATCCGGGTATCACAATTGACGTTATCCGTGACAGCGTGCTTGTTGAAAAGAGAAGTGTTGACCTTCCCGAAACTCTGCACGGCGTTCTCAAATGTAAGAATCCCAGATGTATCACATCTGTTGAGCAGGAGCTCAAGCAGGAATTCGTTCTTACAGACAGAGAAGAGAGAGTATACCGTTGTATTTATTGCGAAGCAAAAGCTAACTGATTTTAAAAGGGATTGTCTTATAACGGCAATCCCTTGATTTTTTTCTTGACAAACAGATTGTGTTGTGTTATTATGTCTAAGCACTTGAGGGTGTAGCTCAGTTGGTCAGAGTACTTGCTTGACATGCAAGGGGTCGGTGGTTCGAGCCCACTCATCCTCACCAAACAAAAATCCGTCCATTTTGTGGACGGATTTTTCACATATTCAATATTATATTTTAATTATTCTTTTAATCTCCTCTTATAATTCTGTAAGTCTGTCTGAAATCTTCCTTACCCCAGCCTCTTTCCATAGCTTTGTCAATTGCACTTTTAGCTGCTCTCATGCCGGGCATTTCGAAATTCATTTCTTCACTTATTTTTGAGCAGATAGTAATATCCTTGCACATATTTTCAAGTGAGAAAGCTGTTGTCCAGTCTTCGTTTTTCAGCTTGTCTCTCTGTGCATTCATATAGAAATTCTGTGCACCTCCGGCTGCAACAGCATCTGCAAAGTTATCAATTGAAATTCCAAGCTTCTGAGCAAGATTAAGAGTTTCGTTTACACCGTTCTGAATCTGTGCAACAAGAGTATTGTGGCAGATTTTAGCCGCAAGACCCATTCCGTTCTTTCCCATATATATAACTTTACTGCCCATATAACTGAGAACAGGCTCAATTACTTTGAATAACTCTTCATCACAGCCTGCGAGAACACCAAGAGTACCTGCAATTGCATCTGCTTTTGAACGCACTACGGGACAATCAGCAAAATCTGCACCTGTAGATTTAACCATTTCAGAAATCTCAACCGAAGCTGACGGCTCTATTGTGCTCATATCGATACAGATTTTATCCTTATTAAGGTAGGGGAGCAGCTCCGTATAACAGTCTCTGACATGCTTTGATGTTGGTATCATTGTAATAATTATATCTGCATTTTTAGCGATATCAATATTAGTTGCACAGCCGATAGCCCCTATTTTTTCAAGCTTGTCAATCTGGCTCTGCTTGTGATCGTTACAGTAAACCTTATCATTATGTTTTTTTACAATATTCTCACACATTGATTCGCCCATTATTCCAAGACCTATAAAACCTATTTTCATAATTTTTTCCTCCTGATATTTATGTATTGATTATAGATTTAACTTAAATTCTTGTCAAGAAAATTCTTTACATCTTACTCTTATTATGATAAAGTATCATAGAAAGAAGGTCTTGTAATGAAAACTGCAACAGGAAATAAATATTCAATGGATATGTGCACCGGCTCTGTTCCGAAAAAAATGCTTCGGTTTGCACTGCCGCTGATGCTTTCGAGTATATTACAATTATTATTTAATGCCGCTGATATTATTGTTGTCGGTAATTTTGCCGGTGACGATTCTCTTGCAGCTGTTGGTGCAACCACAACAATCATAGGTCTTACTACAAATCTTTTCATAGGTCTTTCTGTAGGTGTCAATGTTCTTACTGCTAATTATTTTGGCGCACGTCAGGACAAAGAAATAAAAGAAACTGTTCATACAGCTATGTCTGTAAGTGTGCTCAGCGGTATTTTTCTTACCGTGATAGGTATGTTTTTTGCTCCGCAGATACTGCATCTTATGAAGGTGCCTGATGATATTATTGACCTTTCTGTTTTATATCTGCGCACATATTTTTCGGGTATGACTGCTGTTATGATTTATAATTTCGGCAGTGCGATTCTCAGAGCTGTCGGAGACACAAAGCGCTCACTGTATTTTCTGACAATTTCAGGCATTATCAATGTAGTTCTTAATCTTATATTTGTTATTGTATTTGAATGGGATGTGTTCGGTGTCGGTCTTGCAACGGTTATTTCTCAGATAGTTTCAGCTGTTTTGGTTGTGATTTGCCTTATCAAAGAAAAAGGACCTATACATCTTAATCTTCGTGAGATGAGAATTGATGGTGCTAAATTTATTCGTATTGTTCAGATAGGTCTTCCTGCCGGCTTACAAGGAATGCTTTTTTCCATTTCAAATATTCTTATACAGTCCTCGGTAAATTCCTTCGGTAAAATTGTAATTGCAGGTAACTCTGCTTCTGCTAATGTGGAAGGCTTTGCTTTTGTTGCTATGAATGCCTTCCATCAGGGCGCTATTTCATTTACCGGTCAGAATAAGGGAGCCGGTAAATATGACAGAATCGGAAAGATTCTTCGTACTGCACTGGGATATTCGTTCATAACGGCTATGATATTCTGTTTAATTTATAATCTGTTTTCACATCAGCTGATAGGCCTTTATACAAACAGTGAAGATGTTATTTCTTCGGGTGTAAGGAGACTTGTTATAATTGCTACATCATATTTTCTTGCAGGAATGATGGATGCAGTTGTCGGTGCAATAAGAGGCTTGGGATATTCTGTTGTGCCCATGATAGTATCGGTTTTCGGTATATGTGTTTTCCGTGTGTTCTGGATTTTATGCATCTTTTCACAAGAACAGTATCATACAATTGAAACGATATATTATTCTTATCCTATAAGCTGGATTATAACGTTCATTGTGCAGCTTTTATGCTTTTTCTATATTAAGAATAAGCTTTTCAGAACGAAAGATGCAGGGTAAAATTTACACTTGCAAAGCTATTGTGTTTATGCTATAATACGCAAGAAATATTTATTGAAAAATACTCTAAAGCTGATTTAGAGTATTTTTTTAAGACTTATAACACTTTATTGTGATAACACATCAGTGTGATAATTTGGAAGGTGATTTTATGATAAACAGAAATATTGATAAGCTTTTCGAAGAGTGGGTATGCCTTAATAAGGATAGAATACTTGCAAGCTGGATTGAACTTGCAAAAATACCTTCTATAACCTCTGATAAGGCACCCGGTGCACCTTTTGGTGTTGATTGTGCGCGTGCACTTAATTATGCTGCATCACTCTTTAATTCGGATAAAATCAGCAGTACTGTATATAATGAAGACGGTTACGCACTTGCTTTTTACGGAAATGGTGATAAGACAATTGGTCTTTTCTGTCATAGTGACGTTGTTCCTGTTGGTGAAGGCTGGCTTTTCACCGAACCTTTTAATCCTGTTATTAAAGAAGGAAGCCTCATCGGCAGGGGAGTTGAAGATAATAAATCAGGTATTATCGCTTCTCTTTGTGTAATGGAATTTTTAAGAGATAACGGCATAGATTTAAACAGCCGTATCGAAGCTTTCATAGGCTCTGACGAAGAGTGCGGAATGAAAGATATGGATAATTATCTGAAGAAACAAAAGATTCCCGATATATCATTCGTACCTGATGCAGACTTTCCTTGCAGCACAGGTGAAAAGGGAATATATCATTTCTGGGCTAAAAGTAAAAATTCTTTCTCTCAGATTAAAGATATTTCTGCAGGTGAAGCATTCAATATTGTTCTTGACAATATTACGGTTAAAATTGAATATTGTGAAAAGCTTTTAGCTGAACTCAGAGAAAAAGCTTACAATTCATTTGAAATCGCCTCTGAAGCTGATGAAATTATTTTAAAAGCTAAAGGTGTTTCAAAGCATGCAAGTATTCCTGAAGGCTCTGTGAATGCCGCACTTCTAGCTTTCAGACTTCTCAGCGGATGTGAAAACCTTTGTGAAAATGACCGTAAGATTCTTGACGGCGCTTCAACAGCACTTTCATGCTACTACGGTAACGGTCTTAATATTTCACATGATGATATTAATTTCGGTAAGCTTACTTGTGTAAACGGTATGGTTAAAACTGAAGACGGATGTCTTATGCTTAGCTTTGATGTGCGCTATGGAGATACTCTTGATTCTGCTGTACTTGAAAAAAATGCCGATAATGCTCTGGAAAATCTCGGCTTTGGTGTTACTTATAAAAATAACAGTCCGGGATTTGCTATAGATAAAAACAGTGAAATTCCCCGAATGCTTGAAGAAATCTACGAAGAAATCACTTCAGTGCCCCTTAAATCTGTTCTTATGTCCGGCGGCACTTATGCAAGAAGGCTTAAAAATGCCTTTTCTATCGGCACATCCGTTATTCTTCCTGACAGAAAAACACCTCTTATGCAAATGCCTGACGGACACGGCGGACCTCATCAAAGAGATGAGCGAATTGATATTGAAGGATTCTTTGCTGCTGTGCGTATACTTCTTCATTATATTATTGAGACTGATAAATTGCTTGATAAATAATGGTGTTTTTGTCGCAATTCAATGAAAATTTTAAGGCTTAAAAATATTTTTTCTTTGGGTATTGAGTTATTTCAACTTTTGTGGTATAATCAAACGAATAATAGTTGGAATTGAATGATTTTGAGTCAAAATCAATGAGGTAATTTGAATTCCGGATTTTAAAAAATACAACAAGGTGGTTATTTTAGTGAACACAAAAACATTACTCTATATTTTAAAAAGAGTTGCTCTTGCTGTTTTGACAGTATGGGTAGTTATAACTGTTACTTTTTTTGTAATGAGAGCTGTTCCCGGCGGTCCGTTTGCGAGTGAAAAAGCAATTACTCCTGCTGCTCAGGCTGCACTTGAAGCTAAGTACGGTCTTGATAAGCCGCTTGCAGAACAGTATTTCACATATCTTAAGGATATAGTAACAAAATTTGATTTCGGACCTTCACTTAAGCAGCGCGGACGTGATGTAATTGATATAATTACTGACGGTATGAAAACATCTGTAAAGCTTGGTCTTATTGCTGCTTGTCTTGCTCTTGTATCGGGTATTGTCTTAGGTGCCTGTGCAGCGCTTCGCCGTAATAAGATAATTGATAAAATTATTATGGTTATTACAACTGCATTCGTTTCTATGCCTTCATTTATTATGGGATCATTGCTGTTGATTGTATTTGCTATTACATTACACATTTTCCCGGCCAACGGTAATGCAGAGGGAGGATTAATCCTTCCGGTTATCACACTTTCTCTTTATCCTATGGCTTATATTACACGTCTTACACGTTCATCTATGCTTGATGTTTTAGGTCAGGATTATATCCGTACTGCAAAAGCAAAGGGTGTTTCCGGCGGTAATATTATATTCAAGCATGCTCTTAAGAATTCCCTTATTCCCGTTCTTACCTATTTTGGACCTATGCTTGCATATATTGTAACCGGCTCACTTGTTGTTGAACAGATTTTTGCTGTTCCCGGTATAGGAAGAAGCTTTGTTAACAGTATTACAAACCGTGACTATACACTTATTATGGGTACAACTATTGTCCTTGCAGCGCTTATTGTAATTATGAACCTTGTAACAGATATTCTTTACAAGGTAGTTGACCCGAGAATAAATCTTGAATAAGGAGGCTAAGTAAATGAATAATAAATTATCGCTTCAGGTTGACCTTGAAAGATTTATTCCTGCAACAGAAGAAGAAAAAGAATATATTGTAAAAATGAGACCGTCATCCACCTTTTTTAAAGACGGTGTCAAGAGACTTCTTAAAAATAAGGTTGCAACAATTTCTCTTATTATAGTTTTGCTTATCACTTTATCATCGATCTTTATACCTATGTTCTGGCCTTATGCATATGATCAGCAGCTTGGTATTCAGCCTGGTAAAGCAGTTGATGCATCATATAATAACCTTGATCCTTTTGAATTCGGCGCAACGGAAAATGCTAAAATTGCTGCCGGTGAGAAGGTATTTCCTCATATTTTCGGTACAGATTCACAAGGCAGAGATTATTTTATCCGTATAGTTTACGGCACAAGAATTTCTCTTGCTGTAGGTTTCTTTGCAAGCCTTATTGTTCTTCTTATCGGTATGACAATCGGTTCTGTAGCCGGATATTTCGGCGGTAAGGTTGACCTTATTATAATGAGAATAATTGATATTATTTACTCACTTCCCGATACTCTTATGGTTATTCTTCTTTCTGCTGTTCTCAGACCGGCTCTTGAAGGTATTATCAGCCAGACACCTCTTGCAAAGCTCGGAACAAATATGATAAGCTTGTTCGTTGTTTTTGCTCTTCTTTATTGGGTATCAATGGCAAGACTTATAAGAGGTCAGATTCTTTCTCATCGTGAGCAGGAATATGTTCTTGCTTCTCAGGCTACAGGTGCAAAGGGTAGCTGGATTATAAGAAAGCATCTTATTCCGAACTGTATCAGTGTTGTTATTATTTCAACAGCACTTCAGATCCCTAATGCTATTTTCACCGAAAGTTATCTTTCATTCCTCGGTCTTGGTGTTAATGCACCGATGCCTTCGCTCGGTTCACTTGCTTCAGAAGCACTTAACGGTATCACCTCATATCCGTTAAGATTGGTTTTCCCTGCAATTGTTATTTCTCTCGTTGTTCTTTCGCTGAATCTTTTCGGTGACGGACTCCGTGACGCATTTGACCCCAAGCTTAACAGCTAAGAAAGGAGATATATAAATTTATGGCTTTATTAGAAGTAAAAGATTTACGCACCTCCTTTTTTACTGACGCAGGTGAGGTGAAAGCAGTTAACGGTGTTTCTTTTAATCTTGAACGTGGCAAGGTTCTCGGTATAGTAGGTGAATCCGGTTCAGGTAAATCAGTTACTGCTTATTCCGTTATGCAGATTCTTGCAGGCACAGGTAAAATTGTCGGCGGCTCAATAAAGCTCGACGGTGAAGAGCTTGTCGGTGCCGATGAAAAGGTAATGAAAACAGTAAGAGGTAATAAGGTTTCTATTATTTTCCAGGACCCTATGACCTCACTTAATCCCACATATACAATAGGCACTCAGCTTATGGAAGCCATTCTTCTTCATACAGACAGAGATAAGAAGCAGGCAAGAGAGCGTGCTGTTGAAATGCTTAAGCTTGTTAATGTTAACGAGCCTGAAAAAAGAATGAAGCAGTATCCTTTTGAGCTTTCAGGCGGTATGCGTCAGAGAGTAATGATTGCTATGGCTCTTGCTTGTGAGCCTGACATTCTTATAGCTGACGAGCCTACAACTGCTCTTGACGTTACAATTCAGGCGCAGATTCTTGAGCTTATGCAGGACCTTCAGAAGGAACTCGGTATGGCTATCATAATGATTACCCATGACCTTGGTGTTGTTGCACAGATGTGTGATGAGATTGTTGTTATGTATGCAGGCTCAATCTGTGAACAGGGCACAGCTGATGAGATTTTCTACAACCCGCAGCATGAATACACAAAAGGACTTATTCGTTCTCTGCCTTCAGCAAATACTGCAGGAAAAAAGCTTCAGCCGATTTCAGGAACACCTATTGATCTTCTCAATATGCCTAAAGGCTGTGCTTTTGCACCGAGATGTGATGCTGCTATGAAGATTTGTCTTGATACGGTTCCTGAAAATTTAGTTATAAATGAAAATCATTCATCATCATGCTGGATGTGTATAAAAAATGCTATTGAAAACGGTAGCGTTGCTTCAGATATTAACAGTAAAGGCGGTGAGGCTCAGTGAGTGAAAATAATAAGCAGACTCTGATTGAGGTAAACGGTCTTAAAAAATACTTCAACATTAATGTTGGTATGTTCAAATCTAAGCCTCTTAAAGCCGTTGATGATGTATCATTCTCAATTAATAAGGGCGAAACACTTGGCCTTGTAGGTGAATCGGGTTGCGGTAAGACTACTGTCGGACGTACAATTCTTCACCTTTATAAGCCCACTGCAGGTGAGATTAAATTTAACGGCAATTTGTTGAAGTCAAAATCAGATATCAATGAATACAGAAAAAAAGCAACAATGGTTTTCCAGGATCCTTATTCATCTCTGAATCCCAGAATGACGGTTTCTGATATCATTGGTGAGCCTCTTGATGTTCATAAGCTTTATAAGGATAAAAAAGAACGTGAGGAAAGAATACTTGAGCTTATGGGTCATGTCGGACTTAACAGTGAGCATGCATCAAGATATGCACACGAATTCTCCGGCGGACAGAGACAGAGAATCGGTATTGCACGCGCCCTTGCAGTAAATCCTGAATTTATTGTTTGTGACGAGCCTGTATCAGCTCTTGACGTTTCTATTCAGGCTCAGGTTATAAATATGTTCGGTGAGCTTCAGCAGGAGCTTGGTCTTACTTATTTGTTTATAGCTCATGACCTTCTCGTAGTTCGTCACATAAGTGACAGAATCGGTGTTATGTATCTCGGCAGAATGGTTGAGCTTGCTGATGCAGGCGAGATTTATGATCATCCGCTTCATCCTTATTCAAAATCTCTTCTCTCTGCAGTTCCGGTACCCGATCCTAAAATCGCAAGAGCTAATAAGAGAATTGTCCTCTCGGGTGATATTCCCAGTCCTCTCAACGCACCTTCAGGCTGTCCCTTCCGTACACGCTGTCAGTATGCTACTGCTCAGTGCTCTGAATCAATGCCTGAATTCAAGGAAGTATCAAAAGGACATTTTGTCGCTTGTCACAGAGTTGAGGAAATCAACAATTAATGAGATTTTAAATGCAAAATGCATTTGAAATAAATTACTTTTAGAAAGGAAAGAAAGAAAATGAAAAAAATTCTCGCTTTACTCATGGCTGTTGTAATGTTATTTACATTAGCCGCATGTGGTGGTAACAACAACGACGATGATGCAGCTGTTGCACAGTCACTTTCAGTTTGTCTTGCTTCTGAGCCTGACACTATTGACCCTGCACTTAACTCAGCAGTTGACGGCGCTACTCTCGTTGCTCACCTTTTCTCAGGTCTTGCTAAGTGGGCTCAGGATGAAAACGGCAAGCTCGTTATCGTTGCTGACGCAGCTGAAGAACTTGTAGAAGGTGTTGAAAACGAAGACGGCACAGTTACCTACACATACACACTTAAGGAAGGTCTCACATGGTCTGACGGTCAGCCCCTCAAGGCTTCTGATTTCGTATTCTCATGGAACCGTGCTGCATCACCCGCTCTTGCAGCTGACTACAACTATATGCTTGACGTAGTTAAGGGTTATGCAGAAATGTGGGAAACAAAGGAAACAGGTGAAGTTGACGAAGAAGGCAACCCTGTTGAAGAACTTGTTAACCCCGATGCAAAGCTTGCTGTTGAAGCAACAGATGACAGAACTCTCGTTGTTACAATCAACAATGCAGTTGCATACTGGAATGAACTCCTTGCATTCCCCACATACTATCCCGTACGTGAAGATGTTGTTGCAAACGAAGCATGGGCAACAGATCCCTCAACTTACGTTTGTAACGGACCTTACACAATGACAGGTTGGGAGCACAACAGTGTTATCACTCTTACTAAGAACGATAAGTATTATGATGCTGAAGCAATCACAATGCCTGAAATCAAGTTCTATCTTTCAGATGATGCTAACAACATGCTTTCAAACTTCAAGAACGGCGACTGGCTTCTTATCGACGACGTTCCTACAAACGATATCGCTACTCTTAAGACAGAGTATCCTGAAGAGTTTGTAGTTGCAGGTCAGATTGGTACTTACTATGTATGTTGGAACATTAATGAGAACATTCTTCCCGCAACTTCAACACTTACAGGTGCTGAAGCTGAAGCAGCAGAAGCTGAAATCAGAAATGCTCTTGCTCTTGTTCTTGACCGTGATTACATTGTAAACACAATTTCTCAGGCAGGCGAAGTTCCCGCTTCATCATTTGTTGCTATGGGTATGACTGACGCTGACGGTTCTGAATTCTATAAGAATGCAGGCTCAAGCGAAGAATTCTACGGCTATTTCAATGCAGCTCCTGATGCTTTCGAAGCAAACTTCAATTCTGCAGTAGAAACACTTAAAAAGTACTATACTTTTGATGATGCTACAAGTAAGTTCACAGATGTTCCTGCTCTCAACTACATCTACAATACAAACGATGGACATCAGGCTATCGGTGAATACATCCAGGGTGCTTTTGCAGCTGTAGGTATTACTGTTAACCTTGAAAACCAGGAGTGGAATACATTCCTTAACACACGTAAGAATGGTGAATACACTGTTGCTCGTAACGGTTGGCTTGCTGACTACAATGATCCCATCTCATTCCTTGATATGTGGGTAACTGTATCAGGTAACAACGACGTTCAGTTCGGTAAGGGCGACCATGCTGATCTTGCAATGTACAGTGTTGACGTAACAGACCTTGGTGTAGATCTTAAGGTTGAAAACGGCACATGGGCTGAAACATACGATGCTCTTATTGCTGAAATCAAGGCTTGCACAGATCCCGCAACACGTTACGGTCTTATGCACGCAGCTGAAGATCTCCTTATGTCAACAGGTTGTATCACTCCCATCTACTATTACACAGATATCTATATGATCGACGATAGCATTGATGGTTTCTTTGCTAACCCCCTCGGTTATAAGTACTTTATGTATACAACAGTTAAAGCTGCTGAATAATAGTAAGGCGGAATATTTTCAATCCCGATGCTTCTGCATCGGGATTTTTCTGTTTACAAATTTATAAAATTGTGCTAAGATATTCTGTAAAGGAGGTAGATATATATGACAGAGAAAGAAAAATTGCAGCTCGCAAAAAAATATATAGACTATCTTGCAAGAGGCTTTAATCCTTTGGATGAATCTCCGATAAGTAATGATGATGTTGTCAGAAATGTCAGAATTTCCAAGTGTCTGCTTTATGTTTCGGAAGTTCTTGAAGAGGTAATAGATAAAGGTATTAATGATAGTAAGCCTTATTTTAAAAAGGAAAAGAAACCAACTAAAGAGGAGTTCAGCATAAGCTATGAGGACAGAGAACGTTTTGTTTTCTCTGCAAGACCTCTTACTGTATCTGAAATTGCAAAGGGTATTTCTGAAATAATTGACGCGGATAATATAAAGCCACTCAAAGCTACAGTTATAAATGAATGGCTTTTACAAAACGGATTTTTATACGAAGAAGTCAGAAACGGCAAGTCTCATAAGCTTGTAACTGAAGAAGGAAAATCAATCGGCATCAACGAGGTCGAAATGATTTCTCAGTCGGGGATACCTTATAAAAGACTTACGCACTCAATTGAATCACAGCAATTTATCATTGATAATCTTGACAGTATTATTGAATATAACTCTATTAGGAAGACTGTAAAACGTGTTGAGAAAGCCGAAAGGGAGTACTTGAATAATAAAAGCAAATATACAGGAAATATCCTTGATGAGGTAATCCGTGACTTATATGCTGCCGGCGCTACGATTGATGATATTGTAAGCGTAACAGATCAGAGTTATATTTATATTCAGGAAAGAATGAAATTCCTTAAGCTGATATAAAAAAGCCCTCAGTCGAGGGCTTTATCTATTTCATTTATTAAATTTTCTTTCAATTTTTCACTCATCTCACACAATGGAAGCCGTAATACACCACTATCCAGATTCAGGTATTTCATAGCTGCTTTTACAGGAATTGGATTTACATCACTGAAAAGTGCACTGACAAGGTTAATAATCTTTTCTTGCATTTCTTTGCATCTTATAAAATCTCCGTTATAACCGCTTAATGTCAAATTATGAGTGTAAGCAGGCATTATATTTGCCAGAACTGAAATTACACCTTTACATCCGATTGACATTGCAGGACAAATCATATCATCGTTGCCAATGTAGAAATCAAGATTATCGCCGCATAACTTAATAGATTTTATAATTTTAGCGATATTTGAGTCTGCTTCTTTAACAGCTATTATGTTTTTATGCTCCGAAAGCTTTTTATATGTTTCAGGTGAAATATTCATACCTGTTCTTGAAGGAACATTATATACAATTATTGGTTTTTCAAGTTGATCAGCTAAATGATAATAATGCTTTACAAGTCCGTTCTGTGACGTTTTATTGTAATAGGGGGTAACCATCAGGTGAGCATCAATACCGGTTTTTTCAGACTCTTTTGCTAAAGAAAGAGAAAAAGAAGTGCTATTACTGCCTGTGCCCCCGATAACGGGTACACGACTATCTGCAGTTTCAACTGCGGCAGTAAAAAGCTTAAGTCTTTCATAAACCGTCAGTGTTGAACCTTCTCCTGTCGTTCCACAAACAATAATAGCATCCGTTAAATTTTCAATTTGGTATTCTATGAGTTTTTCAAATCTTTCAAAATTGATTTTACCGTCCTTATCAAAGGGAGTTATAACAGCAACTCCGCTGCCAATAAAGACAGGTTTCATTGAAAAAACCTCCTTAGTCCATATATCCCTCAGCACAAAGAAGTTCAGCAAGAAGCACTGCGCCACCGGCTGCACCTCTGAGAGTGTTGTGTGAAAGGCAGACAAACTTATAGTCGTACTGTGTATCTTCACGGAGTCTGCCGATTGAAACAGCCATACCGTTTTCAAGGTTACGGTTAAGCTTTGTCTGAGGCATATTATCCTCAGTAAAGTAGTGAAGGAATTTCTTGGGGGCAGAGGGGAGATCAAGCTCCTGAGCTCTTCCGGTAAAGCTATCCCATACTTTGATGATTTCTTCTTTTGAAGGCTTCTTACCTTCTTCAAATCTCATAAACACTGCACCCATATGTCCGTCAGAAACGGGAACTCGGATACACTGAGCTGTAAATGAGGGTGATGTAGCATTAACAATAACATCATTTTCAATTTTACCCCAGAGCTTAAGAGGCTCCTGCTCACTCTTTTCTTCTTCACCGCCGATGAAGGGGATAACATTATCTACCATTTCAGGCCAGGATTCAAAGGTTTTACCTGCACCGGAAATTGCCTGATAAGTACATACAAGAACATCCTTGATGCCGAATTCCTTATCGAGAGGGAAAATAGCGGGCACATAGCTCTGAAGTGAACAGTTTGATTTAACTGCAACAAAGCCTCTCTTTGTGCCAAGACGCTTTCTCTGGCTTTCGATGATTCTGATATGGTCTGCATTGATTTCGGGTACAACCATCGGAACATCAGCTGTGCCTCTGTGAGCGCTGTTGTTTGAAACAACAGGACACTCTTCTTTAGCATATGCTTCTTCGAGCGCTTTGATTTCATCCTTTTTCATATCAACTGCACAGAAAACGAAATCAACTGCTGCTGCAATTTCCTTAATGTCATCTGTTGCATTTTTGATAATAAGGTTTTCCATAGATTCGGGCATAGGAGTGGGCATTCTCCATCTTTCACCTACAGCCTCCTTATAGGTTTTATCTGCTGAACGACCGCTTGCTGCAAGGCAAACAACGTCAAACCAGGGGTGGCCGTCAAGAATGGTAGCGAAACGCTGACCTACCATACCGGTTGCACCGATTATACCTACCTTATACTTTTTCATAAAAAACACCTCTATTTTTTATCCAAATTTATATCTATTATTTTGCATAAAACTGTTGCTTATTTGAGCATTATGCACTATAATAAAAACGATATTTTATATAATATCACTTAAACGGAAATGTGTCAATCAATTTTTAACAGAGTTTATATATTTTTTCTAATTTTTGAAAGGGTTTAAAATGAATAAATCAGATTTCTTTTATAATTTACCTGAAGAACTAATTGCACAACATCCCGTTGAGCCGAGAGACAGTTCAAGGCTTATGACTGTTGACAGAAACAGCGGTGAAATTAATCATAAGCATTTTTATGATATTATCGATGAACTCAATGAAGGGGATTGTCTTATACTTAACAATACAAGAGTTCTTCCTGCAAGAATCTTCGGAACTAAAGCAGATACAGGTGCAAGGGTTGAGTTTCTGCTTTTGACTAATAAAGGTGATGACGTATGGGAATGTATAACAGGACCCGGTAAAAGAGCAAAGCCCGGAACACATTTCATTTTTGCTGACGGTCTTCTTGAAGCTGATGTTACAGATGTTCTTGAGGGTGGCAACAGACTTGTTAAATTCTCTTATGAAGGTAACTTCTATAATGTTCTTGATATTATCGGTCAGATGCCTCTTCCTCCTTACATTACGGAAAAGCTTGAAAACAAAGAAAGATATCAGACTGTATATTCAAAGGAGCTCGGCTCTGCTGCTGCTCCTACGGCAGGGCTTCATTTCACTGAAGAGTTAATGAAAAAAATAGAAAATAAAGGCATTAAAATCGGCTATGTAACTCTTCATGTAGGATTAGGTACCTTCCGACCGGTTAAGGCAGATGATATTTCACAACATATTATGCATTCCGAGCACTATTGGTTACCGAAAGAAACGGCTGAACTTATCAATAATACTAAAGCTGCCGGCAAAAGGGTTATTGCTGTAGGCACTACAAGCTGCCGTACTCTTGAGTCCGTCGGTACATTCAAGGGTAAAATAGAGGAGAGTGAAGGCTGGACAGATATTTTTATCTATCCGGGTTATAAATTCAAATGTATTGATGCACTTATTACTAATTTTCATTTACCTGAAAGTACACTGATAATGCTTGTCAGTGCTTTCTGCGGATATGAAAACACAATGAATTTTTATAAAGTTGCCGTCGAAGAGAGATACAGATTTTTCTCCTTCGGTGATGCAGTATTCCTGAGGTGAGATATGTTCAAGGTTATTAAAACAAATGATAAAGCAAGAAGAAGTGAATTTGAAACTGTTCACGGAACAGTGCAGACGCCTGCATTTATGAATGTAGCTACATGCGGTGCAATAAAGGGCGCTCTTTCTGCTATAGATCTTAAAGAAATCAAGTGTCAGGTTATGCTTTCAAACACTTATCATCTTCATGTAAGACCCGGTGATAAGCTTGTCAGAGAAATGGGTGGATTACATGAATTTACCCGTTGGAACGGACCTATTCTTACAGATAGCGGTGGATTTCAGGTTTTCTCTCTTGCCGGTCTTCGTAAAATCAGCGAAGAGGGTGTAACCTTTGCTTCACATATTGACGGTAAAAGAATTTTTATGGGCCCTGAAGAAAGTATGCAGATTCAGTCCAATCTCGGCTCGACAATTGCTATGGCTTTTGATGAATGCGTAGAAAATCCGGCTAAGTATACCTATGCTAAAGACTCCTGTGCAAGAACTGTCAGATGGCTCAAGAGATGTAAGGCTGAAATGGAAAGACTTAACTCTTCACCTGAAACAATAAATAAAAATCAGCTTCTTTTCGGTATCAATCAAGGCTGTACCTTTGAGGATTTAAGAATTGAGAATATGAAGGAAATAGCTGGGCTTGACCTTGACGGATATGCAATCGGCGGTCTTGCTGTGGGCGAGCCTAAAGAGGATATGTACAGAATCATTTCTGCTGTTGAGCCTTATATGCCCGAAAATAAGCCCAGATATCTTATGGGCGTGGGAACACCGGGCAATATAATTGAAGGCGTAAGCAGGGGAGTTGACCTTTTTGACTGTGTTATGCCTAGCAGAAATGCACGCCACGGTCATCTGAATACCTGGAACGGAATTATTAATATCAATAATGCTAAGTATGAAAAGGATGCCCTTCCTATTGATCCTGAATGTGATTGTCCTACCTGCAGAAATTTTTCAAGGTCTTATATCAGACATCTGTTTAAATGTAAAGAAATGCTTGCTATGAGACTTTGCGTAATGCATAATCTCTATTTCTATAATACTCTTATGGAAAAAATAAGAACTGCAATTGAAAATGATACTTTTGCTGAGTTTAAGGATAAGTACGTAGATTTACTCGATACAAGAATATAAGTTTAAAATATTTAAAAAAGTTTCAAAAAACACTTGCATTTTCTGATGAACTGTGATAATATATTTAGGCATTTGTATCCGTTGCTATAGCAATGTGGTTCATGCCGGCTGAATTCAGTCAGTATAAAAGCAAGCGGTCCTCTTTCGCAAAGGCGGAATGAACGTGGCAGAATTTAGGAGGAATAAAAAATGGACGCACTCAAACTCATCTCAGACTCAAGCCTTAAGGCTGAAGTACCCGCACTTGAAATCGGTAGCACTGTTCGTGTTCACGTTAAAATCCGTGAAGGCGAAAGAGAAAGAATTCAGGTTTTTGAAGGTACAATCATCGCCAAGAAGGGCAGCGGAATCTCATCAACCTTCACAGTTCGCCGTGTATCCTACGGTGTAGGTGTTGAAAGGGTATTCCCCGTTCACTCACCCAACGTTGCTAAGGTTGAAGTTGTCAGAAACGGTAAAGTTCGCAGAAGCAAGCTTTATTACCTTCGTGACAGAGTTGGTAAGTCAGCTAAAGTTAAGGAAAAGATTGGCTGATAAACAAGCAAACGGAAGGAAGGGTAATATCCCTTCCTCTTTTGTTTTATTAAATTCAGAAAGGTGGCTCAATTATGGTTAAGGATATAACTGAAAAAGATAAATCGGAGCTTACTTTTAAAGATAAAGTTGTAATAAATATATATGATCTTGCATCTGTTCTTGCAACTGCACTTGTTACAATTATGATAATTTTTACTCTGATTTTCAGAGTGGTAGGTGTTGTCGGTTCTTCAATGGTACCTACTCTTCATGACGGTGACTGGCTTATTGTTTCTGCTTTTGATTCAAAGCCTTCATACGGTCAGGTTATTATTATAACTCAGCCTAACTGGCACAATGAGCCTCTTGTTAAAAGAATAATTGCTACTGAAAATCAGGTTGTTGATATTGATTTTTCAACCGGTGATGTTTTTGTTGACGGTGAGCTTCTTGATGAGCCTTATATCAATAATCTTACAATAAACAATGACGGTGTTGATTTCCCGTTGACTGTACCGGAAAATCATGTGTTTGTAATGGGGGATAACAGACAGTTTTCTTCTGACAGCAGATCAGATAAGGTTGGTTTTATCCACGAGGATTATATTCTCGGTGTTGTGAAGTTCAAAATATTTTCTATGGATCCCATAACCGAAAAAATATACGTCAATCCTCCCTCAGAATGGATTGTAAAATAACAAAATAGGACTGCTTTACTTAAAACAGTCCTATTAATTTATTAAGGAGATGACAGCTATGGCTGATAATCAGAAGCAGGTTGTACAGTGGTTTCCGGGGCATATGGCTAAAACACGAAGACTTATCAAAGAAAGTCTGTCTATGGTTGACGCTGTTACCGAGCTGCTTGATGCAAGAATACCTTTATCGAGCCGAAATCCTGAGCTGGATGAGCTTACAAACAAAAAGCCCCGAATTGTACTTCTGAATAAGTGCGACGTGGCAGATGATAATATTACAAAGCAGTGGATTGAATATTTTAAGAGTAAAGGTCAGTATGCCCTTGCAGTTGACTGCAGAAGCGGAAAAGGGCTTAACAAATACCATGAGCTTGTAAGGACTGTACTTGCTGATAAAATCAGATCAAACGAGGAGAAAGGTATGCCGGGAAAAGCTCTTCGTATGATGGTGGTAGGCATACCGAATACGGGTAAATCCTCTTTTATAAACCGTATGGCCGGTAAGAACAGAGCTAAGGTTGCTGATAAACCCGGTGTTACAAGACATAATCAGTGGTTTGCAATAGGAAACGGTATTGAGCTTCTTGACACTCCCGGTGTATTGTGGCCTAAATTTGACGATCCTGTAGTAGGGGACAGACTTGCTTTTATCGGTTCAGTAAAAGATGAAGTTCTTGATAGTGAGACTATGGCTGTAAGACTTATTGAGGTGCTTGTAGACGGCTATGAAGAAAAACTTACCGGTAGATACAAGCTAAAAAATATTGATGATATTCATTCTGCTATGCCTTGGGAAATTCTTGAGGAAATCGGCAGAGAAAGAGGCATGCTCATAAGAGGCGGAGAAGTGAACACCGAAAGAGCTTCTATAATGCTTCTTGATGAATACCGAGGCGGAAAAATGGGTAAAATATCCTTTGAAAGACCTCCGAAAGAATAAAACAAATAGCCTGCCTTTAAAAATAGGCAGGCACTTTTTATTCTGCACCAAATTTATTGCGCAGTTCCATAATAACCTTTTTTTCGATTCTTGATACATATGACCGTGATATATTCATAGCTGACGCAACCTCACGTTGAGCTTGTTCTTTACGGTTATAAAGACCGTATCTGCGTATTATAATTTCCTTATCTCTCGGATTTTCAATTTCATTTATATATTTGTACAAAAGCTGTGATTTCCTTTTTATATCAATGTCATCACTTATGGTGTCTTCAGTGTAAATTACATCGATTAATGTAAGCGGATTTCCTTCACTGTCTGTATCAATGGGCTCGTTTACAGAAATTATATTTGCATCCTTTTTCTTACCTCTGAAATACATAAGTATTTCATTCTCGATGCATCTTGCAGCATAAGTCGCAAGCTTTATTCCTTTATCGACATCAAAAGAATCTATAGCCTTTATAAGCCCGATTGTACCTATTGATATAAGGTCTTCCTGTTCATCATAGCCTGAATAATATTTTTTAATAATATGTGAAACGAGTCTGAGATTATGTTCTATCAGTTCGTTCCGTGCTTTGGAATCTGAATGTTTTTTCATTTTGATAAGAAGCTCTTTTTCTTTTTCTGCAGATAAAGGTTTAGGAAAAGAATTAATGTTTTTAAGATGTAAAAAGAAAAACAAAAAGTTCCCAAAAACTGCCCTGATAAGCTCAAGCATATTATCACTCCACATTATAAATAATATATCTTATGATGATTTATAACTATAAATACGTAAGACCGGAAAACAATATAATAGAATTATGAATTAAAATATAAAACCACCGTTTGACTAAACACAAATTTGTGTAAAGCTGAACGGTGGTTAATATTATTTATTAAATGTTAAGGAGAAATTTATACAAGCTTAAGCTTATACATAATGTGTGCTCCTACCATTGATAAAACAACGCCTACAAGAATAAGTACGCCGATTGCAAGGCTTCCTGCAAATACAAGGATAATTGAAACTGCTGCAATGGGGAATATTGCAAGCTTCCAGTGCTTTACAAAATAAGTTGCGGCTAACGAACCGAAAATAGTGTATGTAACCTGCTGGAATGCGGGAGCGAATGTGTCACTCTTCATTATTTCTGAGAAAGAGGGATTGAGCGCAAAAACAATAACAAATACAGCAATAACAAGTGTTGTAACGATAATAGATGAGCAAATTGCTATTGTAGTAATAACCTCACCTTCCTCGGTATTTGCTTTAACCTTTGCGTTTTCCATTGCGTTAATAGCACAGGGCATTTTGAGATTCATAATGTTACCTGTAACAAATGAAAGATATGTACCGCCTGCACCGAGCATAGGAGCATATGCTACAACTTCAATAATGCCGGTTACATAGAAGAATGCAATTGAAGCAAGTCCGCCGAGAACTGTGCTGGCTTCAGGCCATACATTTAAGTGGAGACAAACTGCAATAGGAATCATTACGAAAAATATAACGGCAGCAATGCACCAGATTCTTCCGTAAAAATGAATTGAATCAAAATAACTTCTTTTTTTACTCATTGTATTTTCTCCTTCCTCTTAGTATCTCCACTCAATAGCAGCGAGTTCGGGTAAATAATTGTTCACAAGAACAACTATTACCATTGCAAGAACAATACTTATAGGCATTGCGAGTGCGTCTATCCAGTTCTTTTTGAGCTTTTTGTTTAAAAGTGTAAAAATAAGCATAAATCCAATTGAAGCAACAAGAGCGGTAAGTGAGAGAACACCTGCACCGTCACCGATAATAGGAAGTCCTGTTATTGCATCGGGTTCAGCACTACCAACACCTGCAATACCTCTGCCGATAAAAGCAGACATAAGGCCTATGAAGGCTGCAGCAGTCATTATATCGGTCCATCTTGCGTTCTTTGAAGCAACATCAGAAACACTTTTCTGAATTTTCTTGAGAACAATCGGGATGAGAATAAGAGGGAGAATGCTACCGAGAGTCATAACCCATACAATTGCAGTAAACGTTTTTGGATCGGAAACGTTTGTTGAAACACCGCCTAAAACACCTGCAGCTTCAAGTGCAGCTTCAGCAGCAGTAACCTCGTACTGGATAGCACCTATAACCGTAAGTCTGATCCAGGGGATAATATAACCAAGTGAAACTGAAAGTGTAATTACCGTGATGGCAATACCAATTGCAGGAGCCACCGAAAAAATACCGCTTGAAGTAACTGTATTTTTTAATTTTTCTGTTGAGATACCAAGCTCTTTACCTCTTGCCCACGCTTTTTTCATAAAGAAAAGCGCCTGTACGCAAACAAAGATTATTACGCCGAGAACAAGAAGATACATAAAGCCGTCTGATTTAAAATCTGAGAACATATCTTTTCCTCCGTTTTTATATTTGTTGTAACGCTTTAATACGATACACTGCTATTATAATATCATTTAACTTAAGAATAGTCAACAAATAATGTCACAAAAATCTTTACCCGGAAGACAATTTATGTTATAATCATAAAAGTAATCAAATGAGTATTAATATTGATGTTTTGCAATTCATATATTATAATGGTGATATATATGAATGAAAAAGATAACAAAGATTACTTTTTACCTGTTATGCTTAGTCAGATTCTGATCTGTATAACTGTAGTTTTTCTTATTTTTCTGAATAGCAAAAATACCGATGGGCTTAAAAATGATTTTTTCAGGTTGATTGAAAACAATATTGAAGGCACAGAATTAGTATCAGCAATGAAAAAAATTATTACAAGCTTTTCGGCTGATGAAGGTGAGATACTATACTACGAAAATTCCGATGAAGAATTTTCAAAGCTAAACGGTATAGGCGGACCGGAATTAGATCTTTTTGAGGCTGCAGAAAATGCAAGCTTTGCACCTGTTTTTTCTACTGTGAAGATATGTTCACCGATTGAAGACGGAAGATATACATCGCATTTCGGTTACAGAACAAATCCGATCAGCGGTGATTTTGCATTTCATACAGGAACAGATATTGCAGCACCCGAAGGTACAAGAATCAGAGCTGCTTTTAACGGAGTTGTAACCAATACAGGTTTTGATAAGCAGGCAGGGAATTACATATATCTTACACACAATGACGGACTTGTAACTTTTTATTGCCATTGCAGTGAGATTCTTGTTGATACAGACACTGTTATACGGCAAGGTGAGGCTATTGCTCTCGTTGGTGCTACAGGCAGTGCTACCGGTCCTCATGTACATTTCGAGGTAAGAAAATGCGGTATCAGATATAATCCGATGTGGCTACTTTAAAAATGAGATTTGAAACTGCTGATACATCCTTCAGAATAAGCTTTTCTTTTATTGCTTTTGTAGTCCTGATGATGCTTTTATGTGACGAAAAGATCGTTTTTATATCCTTGTGCTCATCTGTTTTTCACGAAACCGGCCATATGCTTTTTATATATTTTGTCGGAGATAAGCCTAAAGCAGTCGAACTGACTCTTTTTGGTATGAGGATTGACAGAACAGATCATTCAATTTTTTCTTATAAAAAAGAAGCGCTTATTGCTGCAGGCGGAATAATATTCAATTTGATTTTTGCATTATGCTGTTATATAATTTTTCTGACAACCAAAAACAAAATATTGTTTATTCTTGCAGTGGTAAATATTGTTATTGCAAGTATTAATTCAGTGCCCGTCAGAATTTTGGACGCAGGCAGAATTATAAGGTGTCTTTTGCTTTCACGTTTTGACAATGAAAAGTCTGAAACAATAGTCGATTATATTTCATATATCAGTGTTATTTTACTTTCTGCAGTAACTTTGATTTACTGCATCTTTGTAAATATAAATTTCAGCTTGATTGCTGTAACTATATATATTCTTTCAATTACACTCATAAAGAAATGGAGTTAAAAAATGATTAGTAAAGAAGTAGAAAAAATACTGCCTCATGTTCAGAAACCCGGCAGATATGTAGGCGGAGAGCTTAACAGTGTTGTTAAGGATAAAGCAAATATTGATTTAAGATATGCCTTCTGTTTTCCTGACAGCTATGAAATCGGTATGTCTCATCTCGGTATTAAAATTCTTTATTCATGCGCAAATAAAAGAGACGATGTCTGGTGTGAGAGAGTTTTTGCTCCGTGGACTGACATGGAAAAAGAAATGCGTGAAAATAATATTCCTCTGTATGCTCTTGAAAGCGGGGATCCGCTGACAGAGTTCGATCTGATAGGCTTTACACTTCAATATGAATTAAGCTACACAAATATTCTTAATATGCTTGATCTTGCCGGAATTCCTGTAAGAGCTGAAGACAGAAAAGATCTGACTCCGATAATTGTAGGCGGAGGCCCTTGTGCCTGCAACCCTGAACCTATTGCTGACTTTTTTGATTTATTTATGCTCGGTGACGGTGAAGAGGTGTCTGATGAGCTTTTCGATCTGATTATTCAGTGCAAGAAAGAGGGGACTACTAAAGATGAATTTCTTGCCCGTGCAGCCGGTATCAAGGGCGTATATGTCCCTTCACTTTATGATGTTTCATACAATGATGATTGCACAGTAAAGGCTATTACTGCTAAAAACAATGCACCGGATAAAGTTACAAAAAGAATTATCAGCAATCTTGATAGTGTACACTATCCGGATAAGATTGTTGTACCTTTTGTAGAAGCTGTACATGACAGAGTTGTACATGAAATTTTCAGAGGATGTATACGTGGCTGTCGTTTCTGTCAGGCTGGTTTCCTTTACCGTCCTATCAGAGAAAAATCTGCAGATACAATAAATTCACAATGCAAACGCCTTTGTGAAAATACAGGTTATGATGAAATTTCACTTTCATCATTGAGTACGAGTGACTATTCCCATCTTGAAGAGCTTATGGAAAAGCTTCTTGAGTGGACCGAAGATTATAAAGTAAATATTGCTTTGCCTTCTCTCAGAGTTGATAATTTTTCAGAAAAGCTTATGGGATATCTGAAAAAAGTGCGTCGCAGTGGACTTACCTTTGCACCTGAGGCCGGTACACAAAGACTTCGTGATGCAATCAATAAAAATGTAACTGAAGAAGAGCTTATGAATACTGCAAGACAGGCTTTTTCGGGTGGATGGACTTCAGTTAAGCTTTATTTCATGCTTGGACTTCCAACTGAAACATATGATGATGTTGCAGGTATAGCTGAGCTTGCACAGAAAGTTGTAAATGAGTTTTATAATAATCCTGATAAACCAAAGGGTAAGGGTGTTCAGGTCAGCATAAGTGTAGCTTCTTTTGTCCCGAAGCCTTTTACACCGTTCCAGTGGGAGGCGCAGGATACTATGGATGAGCTTGTCAGCAAGCAGAATCACCTGCTTTCATCGGTCAAAACCAAGAAAATTAGTGTCAGCTATCATAAAGTTAATATAAGCTTTCTTGAAGGCGTATTTGCCCGCGGTGACAGAAGGCTTTCAGATGTTATTGAATACGCATGGAGAAACGGCTGTAAGTTTGATGCATGGGATGATAATTTCCTTTTTGATGTATGGCTTGAAGCTTTTGAAAAATGCGGAGTTGATCCGCTGTTCTATACAAGCAGAAAAAGAAGCTTTGAAGAAATTCTTCCTTGGGATCATCTCGATTACGGTATACGCAAGCAGTTCCTTATTGAAGAAAATAAAAAAGCTTATGAAAGTCAGCCAACACCACACTGCAGAATTAAATGTGCGGGTTGCGGTACAAATTCATTGAACGGAGGTAAATGTGATGCGATGTGTAAGAGTATGGTTTAAGAAAATGGGTATGAGCCGTTATGTTTCGCATCTTGACCTTATGCGTGCAATGACTCGTGCTCTCAGAAGAGCAAATGTACCCTTATGGTATACCGAAGGTTTTAATCCCCATCCTTATATTACGTTTGCACTTCCTCTCTCGCTCGGAATGGAAAGTCTTTGTGAAAGTATGGATATGAGAATAGAAGGGGATAGCACCAACGAAGATATATTTGATATGCTGAAAAATTCAATGCCTCCCGGAATTGAAATTATCAAGGTAACTGATCCTGTTTATGATCCGAAAAAGATTGCATATGGTGAATTTGATATATTCTTCGATTGTGAAGGTAAGGCTTCAGAAATATCAGAGCTTATATCTGATATGCTTTCAAAAGATGAATTGATTGTGCAGAAGCTCGGCAAAAAAAGCGGACGAAAAGTATTGAAGGATATCAATTTTATTGAATATATTAAAAGCTCATCTGTTGCACAGTTTGGTGAGCGTGTAAAGTTAAATATAGTACTTCCTGCAGGAAGTACTACAAATATAAACCCTTCGTTGCTTGCTGATGAAATTCAGAAAAGAGCTGATGGTATTGCTTATTCACTTGTAAGAAAGCAACTATATACCGAAAATATGGAAGCTTTCCGATAAATTAAGGCAATTAATTAAAAAAGTGTAAAATATTGAATTAACTCTTGATATGATGTATATAATTTGTTATACTATTATGGTATTTTAAAACATTGGAGGAAACTAAAAATGATTTTTTTAAACGCAACTGCTAACGCTTCAGGTTCATCAACAACAATGATTATCCCTCTTGTTGCTATGTTCGCAATTATGTACTTTGTTATGATTCGTCCTCAGAAGAAGAGACAGAAGGAAGAACAGGCAATGCGCGAGGCTGTTGAAGTCGGTGATGAAATTACAACAATCGGTGGTATCTGCGGTAAGGTTGTAACAACTAAGGAAGATTCACTTATTATTGAAACCGGCGCTGACAGAAACAGACTTCAGATTAAACGTTGGGCTGTTCAGACAAACAACACTGCAACTGAAAGACTTCAGGCTGAAAGAGAAGCTGCTAAGGCTGCTGCTGAGAAGGCTAAGGAAGAAAAGAAGGCTGCAAAAGCAAAGAAAGATATGGATTAATTGTAATAAAATATTTACCCCTTTCATATTCATTAATGTAGAATGATTATGAAAGGGGTTTTTATATGCCGCATGGTATTAAATCAAAAACAAAGAGAAAAATTAGCGGAAAAAAGTCTGATTTATCACAATTTATAAGAATTCAGATTGTTGCGTTAATCATATATATACTGATATTTTTATTGTACGGTTTCATTTGCCTTAAGGTAGATCTGAACAGTGATCATACATTTATTGTTGCAATATCAATGTTTTTTATTTCATCTTTCTTAGTAGGCTTTATTTCCTGTACAAAAATCAGGCAAAAAGGGCTTGTTTCGGGCGTTTTATATGCTGTGCCGATGAATTCCATATCTATTCTTATCTCACTTGTTATGAACGGTTTTAAGCCAGATTTAAGAGCTGCTATAATTATAGCTGTTATGCTTGTTTCATCAGCTTCAGGCGGAATCATATCAGTAAATACAAAAGTGCGAAAATAAGGAGAAAATCATTGAAAATAAGTGCAGTAATATCACCAAAAATGATTAAACATAAAAAAAGATATGTTATCTATGATAAAATATCTCTGATTAATTTTCTGATACTTACAACAGGTTTATTATCAGGTGTTTTGATATTTGTTGCAGCTGAAGAATATCTGATAGGGGAGATTTATGAGAATTTTATAAGGTTCTCTACAGATTTTTCTTCAAAAACATCTCTTGAAATTCTGAGCGGAAATATTATATCACACATTCCTTATATTGCTTTACTTGTGATTTTTGGATTGAGTATTTACGGAACTATACCGATTTTACTTATCAGCCTTATTAAGACAATGGGACTCGGCTTAGTTAGTGCATATATTTATAGTACATATTCATTAAAAGGTATAGAATATTCGATTATGGTATTTTTCCCCGGAAAACTGATCCTGATTTTTTCAATACTTATACTTATGCACATTTGCGTGAGTTCTTCTATCAGAATCCGTCAATCGGTGGCAGGGGAGTTGCAAACAAAATACAGCCTTTCAGAATATCTGGCGAAAGTCTCAATAGGAATACTGTTATATTTGCTTTCGTCATTAACAGACTGTCTGGCTGTAGTCTGCTTTTCATCTTTATTTAATTTTAGCTGAATCGAATTCTTTGCTCAATGGATTTCTTTTTGCGGCTTCACGCAGCTGCTTATTTTCAAGATGTGTATATATTTCTGTTGTTGCAATAGCTTCATGGCCAAGCATTTCTTTTAAAACAAGAACGTCAACATTACCGTGCTGATACATAAGTGTTGCAGCGGTGTGTCTTAATTTATGACATGAATAGTGCTGACCGTCAAGACCTATTACTGAAAGGTAATGATAAACCATTAATTGAACTGCCTGTCTTCCCATACGTTTATTCAGACGGCTTATAAACAGTGCATTTCGGTCGTCTCCTTTAAGTCTGTCATTAGGTCTGACAGCAAGATAGCTTTCTATTGCATCGAGGCAAGCTTTATTAAGATAGATCATTCTTTGTTTATTTCCTTTACCGGTAACAATCATCGTTTGCTCACTGATGTTTATATCTCTAACATTGAGACCTACCATTTCTGAAAGTCTCAGACCACAGTTCAGAAACAGTGTAAGAATACAATAATCACGTTCTTTATGAGGACCTTCAACGCTGTTAAGAAGCTGAATACTTTCTTCGAGTGTCAGATATTTCGGAAGCTCTTTTTTTCTCGATGCAACCTGAAGCTGTGACACCGGGTTTACATCTATATAGTGCATTTTATCAGCTGCATACTTAAAAAAACCTCTAATAGATGAAGCTTTACGTGATCTTGTTGTCTGATTATTACTGCGAAGATTGCTACAATATATCAGAAACTCATTAACATCTTTTAATGTGATATTAGAAATAAAGTTAATATCAATCCACGACAAGTCAAAATTTTCTTCTAATTCATCGGGGGATTGGAGATTGCGTTTTTTTGAAACAAGAAATCTGAAAAATAATCTGAGATCTGAAATATACTCATTAACTGTAAGCGTGCTCCTTGCTTTTACAACTGTAAGCTCACTTATGTATTCGTTCACCAAATCAGGTAAAATACTTCTGTCAATATAATTCGGCATACTCAACAACTCCTAAAATATTACATATCAACTATACAAAATTTTTACATATGGTGTCAAGGTGTTTAATAAAAAAATTATTTTAATTTATATAAGCATTAAAGTATAGATTTTAATTAAAAGGTCATTTAATGGAATTTTTCTGAATGATGCACAGGCCATTTAAAAGATTTCTATTAAACGGATTTTTTTACGATTTGAATGATTTTGGTT
>JAZRQQ010000111.1:0-29304 GCA_045649935.1 Acutalibacteraceae bacterium
GAGATACGTTGGTAAGGGAATGTTCTTCCTTGATCTTATTCAGGAGGGTAACCTTGGACTTATGAAGGCGGTGGACAAGTTTGATTACAGCCGCGGATACAAGTTCTCCACGTACGCTACATGGTGGATAAGACAGGCTATCACAAGAGCTATTGCCGATCAGGGCAGAACAATCCGTATTCCCGTTCACATGGTTGAAACCATCAACAAGGTCAAGAAGACAAGCAATATGCTTCTTCACCGTGACGGTAAGGATCCTTCTCCCGAGGATATTGCCAAGGAGCTCGGTATGGCAACAGATAAGGTACGTGACATTCTCCGTATTTCTCAGGAGCCTGTTTCTCTTGAAACACCAATCGGCGAAGAGGAAGACAGCCACCTCGGTGACTTTATTCCCGACGAGGATGCACTTTCACCTGCCGTTGCTGCAGCAATGACCTTCCTTAAGACAAAGGTCAACGAGGTTCTCGAAACCCTTACACCGAGAGAGGCTGAAGTTTTAAGACTTCGTTTCGGACTTAAGGACGGCACACCTCAGACTCTTGAAGAGGTTGGTAAGGCATTCAATGTTACAAGAGAAAGAATCAGACAGATTGAAGCCAAGGCTCTTCGTAAGCTCCGTCATCCCAGCAGAAGCAAGCAGCTTAAGGATCTTTAATTCCCGAAACCGAATAAACACACTGATCCGTGTGTTTGTATAGTGCTTTTATTCTTAAAAAGAAACAACACTCCCTTTTTCCATAAGCGGAAAGGGGAGTGTCTTTTATTGTTTTCAGATATTCAGAAACATAAAAATCACTTATTAAAGCAAAAAAAACTGCCCGTAAGGCAGTAAAAAGGGGTAAAATTCGTTAAAAAAGTGTAAAAAGCAAAAAAATATAAGAGAAAAATATTGACAAGACCCATTTCACTGTGATATGATAGCAAAACATATAATGTGAAATTATGCCTTGACGTCTCTTCTCTTTATTGAATATTACCATTAAAGCAGAAAAATGTCAATACATTTTTTGAAAAATCTATGTAAGCCAATTCCTCTCAGCAGGAAAATAATAAAAGATATGGAGTGATAAGCCAATGGTTAATGTAACCGATGTGAAGCTTGGATCAAACGTGAGAAAAAGTTTCGGCAAGATTCAGGAAGTAATGCCGATGCCCAATCTTATCCAGGTTCAGAAGGATTCTTACAAGTGGTTCATCGACACCGGTCTCAAGGAAGTACTCAGGGATATGTCGGAGGTTACCGATTACAGCGGTAATCTTGTCCTTTCCTTCGTTGACTACCGTATGGATGATAAGCCCAAGTACACCGTAAAAGAGTGTAAGGAGAGAGATACTACTTACTCTGCTCCCATGAGACTCACCGTTCGTCTTTATAATAAGGAAACCGGCGAGGTCAAGGACAGCGAAGTTTATATGGGTGATTTCCCCCTTATGACTGAAAGCGGTACTTTCATTATCAACGGCGCAGAACGTGCTATTGTTTCTCAGCTCGTCCGTTCACCCGGCGTATATTTCGGAATGACACACAATGTAACAGGTAAAAAGCTTTTCACTTCAACTATCATTCCCGGACGCGGTGCATGGCTCGAATATGAAACCGATCAGAACGATCTTTTCTATGTAAGAATAGATAAGAACAGAAAGATCCCCATCACAACACTTATCCGTGTACTCGGTTATTCAAGTGACAGTGACATCCGTGAGTTCTTCGGTTATGACGACAGAATTGAGGCAACTCTCGAAAAGGATAACACAAAGAATACAGAAGAAGCTCTTATTGAAATCTATAAGAAGCTCCGTCCCGGTGAGCCTCCCACGCTTTCAAGCGCACAGAGCCACATTGAAGGTATGTTCTTCGACGAGAGAAGATATGACCTTTCAAGAGTAGGACGTTATAAGTATAACAAGAAGCTCGGTATTTCCGACAGAATCAGAGGCTTCAGACTTGCTCAGCCTATCATCAATGAGCTTACAGGTGAAATCATTGCTGAAGAAGGCGAGCTTATGACCAAGGCACGTGCTCTCGAGGTTGAGCAGGCAGGTGCTAAGGTAGCATATGTTTCCGTTGAGGGTCATGAAGAGCCTGTAAAGGTTATCTCTAACCAGATGGTTGACATCAAGGGCTATCTTCCTGATTATACAGACGAAGAATTAAGAAGTGCAGGCATCAACGAGCACGTAAGATATACTGTTCTTATGGACGTGCTTTCTGAAATTGAAGGTATGGCTAAGGAAGAGGTTCTTGCTTACCTTGCAGAAAAAGCAGATGAGCTTATTCCCAAGACAATTATCGTTGACGATATCCTTGCTTCTATCAACTATCTCAACTGTCTTGCCAACGGTGTAGGCAGCGCAGATGATATTGACCACCTCGGTAACCGCCGTATCAGAAGCGTAGGCGAGCTTTTACAGAATCAGTTCCGTGTAGGCTTCTCAAGAATGGAGAGAGTTATCAAGGAAAGAATGACTCTTCAGGCTCAGGAGAGCGAAAAGGTTACACCTCAGGCTCTTATCAATACAAGACCTGTTATTGCAGCAGTAAGAGAGTTCTTCGGTTCATCACCCCTTTCACAGTTTATGGACCAGAACAATCCTCTTGCAGAGCTTACTCATAAGAGAAGACTTTCAGCCCTCGGTCCCGGCGGTCTTTCAAGAGACCGTGCAGGCTTCGACGTCCGTGACGTTCACTACTCACACTACGGACGTATGTGTCCCATCGAGACTCCTGAAGGTCCCAACATCGGTCTTATCTCTTACCTTGCAACCTTCGCAAGAATCAACGAGTACGGCTTCATTGAAGCTCCCTTCCGTCCCATCGACAAGGAGACAGGCAAGGTACTCGAGACATACGAATATATGACAGCTGACGTGGAAGATGAATACACAGTTGTTCAGGCTAACGAAAAGCTCGACGAGGAAGGCAGATTTGTAAGAAACAAGGTTAACGCACGTCACCGTGACGAATTCCTTGAAATGGATCCTTCAAGAGCTGACTATATGGACGTTTCACCCAAGATGGTTGTTTCCGTTGCTACAGCACTTATTCCCTTCCTTGAAAACGACGACGCAAACCGAGCACTTATGGGTTCAAACATGCAGCGTCAGGCAGTTCCCCTTCTTACCTGTGATTCACCTATGGTCGGTACAGGTATGGAATACAAGGCAGCAACCGACTCAGGTGTCTGCGTTCTTGCAAGAGCAGCAGGTACAGTTACCTATGTAAGTGCCGACAGAATCGACATTATGACAGAGGATAACCGCCTTGACACATATAACCTTATTAAGTTTATGCGTTCCAACCAGGGCACATGTATCAACCAGAAGCCCGTTGTAAAGGTTGGTGACCGCATTGAAGAAAAGCAGGTTATTGCTGACGGTCCGGCAGCTGACCACGGTGAGCTTTCACTTGGTAAGAATGCTCTTATCGGCTTTATGACATGGGAAGGCTATAACTACGAAGACGCCGTTCTCATCAACGAAAAGCTTGTTCGTGATGATGTATATACATCAATTCACATTGAAAAATATGAACTCGAGGCAAGAGATACAAAGCTCGGCCCCGAAGAAATCACAAACGATATTCCCAACGTAGGCGATGCCCTCAAGGATCTTGATGAAAGAGGTATTATCCGTGTAGGTGCAGAGGTACATTCAGGTGATATTCTTGTCGGTAAGGTTACACCTAAGGGTGAAACTGAGCTTACAGCTGAAGAAAGACTTCTCCGTGCTATCTTTGGTGAAAAGGCAAGAGAAGTACGTGATACATCTCTCCGTGTTCCCCACGGTGAATACGGTATCGTTGTAAACGTTGAAGAATTCACAAGAGAAAACAGCGACGAGCTTTCTCCCGGCGTAAACAAGGTTGTACGTTGTTATATCGCTCAGAAGAGAAAGATTCAGGTCGGCGATAAGATGGCCGGTCGTCACGGTAACAAGGGTGTTGTTTCCCGTGTTCTTCCCCAGGAAGATATGCCCTTCCTTTCTGACGGTACTCCTCTTGATATCGTTCTTATCCCTCTCGGCGTACCCTCACGTATGAACATCGGTCAGGTTCTTGAGGTTCACCTCGGCTTTGCCTGCCGTAAGATGGGCTGGAAGATTATGACTCCCGTATTCGATGGTGCTCACGAAGATGATATCAGAGAAGCACTTAAGATGGCAGGTATCAGTGAAACCGGTAAATCTGTTCTTTATGACGGACGTACAGGTGACAGATTTGATAACGAAGTTACAGTCGGTGTTATGTACTATCTGAAGCTTCATCATCTTGTAGACGATAAGATGCATGCCCGTTCAACAGGTCCTTACTCACTCGTTACTCAGCAGCCCCTCGGCGGTAAAGCTCAGTTCGGCGGTCAGCGTTTCGGTGAAATGGAAGTTTGGGCACTTGAAGCTTACGGTGCAGCTTATACTCTTCAGGAAATTCTTACAGTTAAGTCAGACGACGTTGTCGGTCGTGTAAAGACATACGAAGCTATCGTTAACGGTGAAAACGTGCCTCAGGCAGGTGTTCCCGAATCCTTCAAGGTTCTTGTTAAAGAGCTTCAGAGCCTCGGTCTTGATGTTAAGGTTCTCGATGCTGACGATCAGGAAATCGACCTTAAGCAGAATATTGACGGTGATGAAGGTGTATCTCTCCATAAGTACCGTGCTCCCAAGGAAGAAGATCATCACGATGATGAAGATATGGGTGATGATGACCTTGAGCTTTTAGAGGACGAAGAAGACGAGCTTGATATGGATGCAATCCTTGACAGTGCTTTCGGTTTATCTGACGAGGACGAAGAGGAAGCATTCGACGTGGATGCATTCTTCAACGAAATGAATCCCACAATCAACGATGCAGGCTTCGGCAAGGGCTTTGTTCCCGACGAAGATAATATGTAATCGGAATATGACTGACATTTTTAATATAAATCTACGGAAAGGGCTGGCTTAAATATATATGGAAAATATAACCTTCGAATCAATTAAGATTGGTCTTGCTTCTCCCGAAAAGATCAGAGAATGGTCCTACGGTGAAGTAACTAAGCCTGAAACTATAAATTATCGTACACTCAAGCCCGAAAGTGACGGACTTTTCTGTGAAAAAATCTTCGGACCTCTCAAGGACTGGGAGTGCCATTGCGGAAGATATAAGAGAATCCGCCATAAGGGTAAGGTGTGTGAACGTTGCCACGTTGAAATCACAAAGGCAAAGGTTCGCCGTGAACGTATGGGTCACATCGAACTTGCTACTCCTGTTTCACACATCTGGTATTTCAAGGGTATCCCCTCAAGAATGGGTCTTATCCTTGACATCTCTCCCAGAGATCTTGAAAAAATCCTTTATTTCGCATCATATGTTGTTATCAATCCCGGCTCTGTACCCAACGTAAAGAAGGGTCAGACTATCAATGATAAGCAGTATGACGATATCAAGGAATACTACTATAACGACGAAGAATTCAAGGTAGGTATGGGTGCAGAGGCTATCAAAGAGCTTCTTGCAGAAATCGACATCGAGGCTCTCAATGCCGAGCTCCGTGAACAGCTTGCAACTGCAAGCGGTCAGAAGAAGGCAAGAATCCTCAAGAGACTTGAGGTTGTTGAAGCCTTCAAGGCATCAGGTAACAAGCCTGAATGGATGATTCTTGATGTTATCCCCGTAATTCCTCCCGATATCCGTCCTATGGTACAGCTTGACGGCGGACGCTTTGCAACAAGTGACCTTAACGACCTTTACCGCCGTGTTATCAACAGAAACAACCGTCTCAAGAAGCTTCTTGAACTCGGTGCTCCCGCTATTATCATCAGAAACGAAAAGAGAATGCTTCAGGAAGCTGTTGACGCACTTATCGACAACGGTCGCCGCGGCAGACCCGTTACAGGTCCTAACAACAGACCTCTTAAATCTCTTTCTGATATGCTTAAGGGTAAGCAGGGACGTTTCCGTCAGAACCTTCTCGGTAAGCGTGTTGACTACTCCGGCCGTTCAGTTATCGTTGTCGGCCCCGGACTCAAGCTTTATCAGTGCGGTCTTCCCAAGGAAATGGCACTTGAGCTCTTCAAGCCCTTCGTAATGAAGAGACTTGTTGAAACAGGTGTTGCAGCACATATCAAAACAGCAAGAAAGACTGTTGACAGACAGGAAAAATGCGTATGGGATGCTCTTGAGGTTGTAATCAAGGATCACCCCGTAATGCTCAACCGTGCTCCCACACTTCACCGTCTCGGTATCCAGTCATTGGAGCCCGTACTTGTTGAAGGTAAGGCTATCAAGCTTCATCCTCTCGTATGTACCGCTTTCAACGCCGACTTCGACGGTGACCAGATGGCTGTTCACGTACCTCTTTCAGCAGAAGCTCAGGCAGAAGCAAGATTCCTTATGCTTGCTGCCAATAACCTTCTCAAGCCTTCAGACGGAAAACCTGTTGCTGTTCCTACACAGGACATGGTTCTCGGTTCATACTATATGACTCTTGAAATCCCCGGTGCAAAGGGTGAGGGCAAGGTATTCAGAGACGTTGACGAGGCAAGACTTGCATACGATTCCGGTGTTATCGATCTTCACGCAAAGATCAAGGTAAGAATCACAAAGGAATACGAAGGCAAGAAGGTATCAAAGATTATTGATACAACTCTCGGTAAGATTATCTTCAACGATCCCGTTCCTCAGGATTTAGGCTTCGTTGACAGAACTGATCCCGAAAATATGTTCAGACTCGAGGTTGAGGGTCTTGTAAACAAGAAGCTTCTCGGTAAGATTATTGCAAAGTGTATCCAGGTACACGGCACTGCAAAGACAGCTGAAGTTCTTGATAACGTTAAGAATCAGGGCTTCAAGTATTCAACACGAAGCGGTATTACCGTTGCTGTCTGTGACGCAACAATCCCCGCAGCAAAGAAAGAAATCCTTGCTGAAACAGAAGAGCTTGTTGACGAAATCAACAGAAAATACAACAGAGGTCTTCTCTCAAATCAGGACCGTTCAAGACAGGTACTCAAGGCTTGGGATGTCTGTACAAACCGTGTTGCTGATGCTCTTACAGGTTCATTCGATATGACCAACCCCATCTGGATGATGCTTGACTCAGGTGCCCGAGGCTCTAACAGCCAGCTTCGTCAGCTTGCAGGTATGCGTGGTCTTATCGCCAACACAGCAGGTAAGACAATCGAAGTTCCCATCAGAGCTAACTACCGAGAAGGACTTAATGTTCAGGAATACTTCATTTCATCACGTGGTGCCCGTAAAGGTCTTGCCGATACAGCTCTTCGTACAGCTGACTCAGGTTACCTTACCCGTCGTCTTGTTGACGTTTCACAGGATGTTATTATCCGTGAAGAGGATTGCGGCTGCACAGAAGGTCTTGAAGTTTACGATATCATGGACGGTAACCGTATTCTTGAATCTCTTTCAGAGAGACTTAAGGGACGTTATCTCCTTGAAACTCTTTGCGATGAAGAAACCGGTGAGGTTATCTGTTCAGACGATCATATGATGACCGATGCAGATGCTGAAAGAGTTGACGCATATCTTACCGGAAAGATGAACAAGGCTCTCGAAGAGGGCAAGAGCAAGGAGGAAGCATCTGCTCTTCGCAGAATCAAGATACGCTCACTTCTTACATGTAACTCCGACCACGGTGCTTGTATCAAGTGCTACGGTGCAAACCTTGCATCAGGTCAGCCTGTTACAGTAGGTGAAGCAGTAGGTATTATCGCTGCTCAGTCAATCGGTGAACCCGGTACTCAGCTTACCATGAGAACCTTCCATACCGGTGGTGTTGCTTCAGGTGCCGATATTACACAGGGTCTTCCCCGTGTTGAAGAACTCTTTGAAGCAAGAAAGCCCAAGACACTTGCTATGCTTTCAGAAATCGACGGTGTTGTTTCCTTCGAAACAATCAAGAAGAATCCTCACATCGTTGTTACCAATGAAGAAACCGGCGAAAGAAAGGAATACTTCCTCACCTTCGGCGCAAGAGCAAGAGTTTCAGAAGGTCAGTTCATCCAGAAGGGTGAGACTATCACTGAAGGTTCAATCGATCCCAGAGACGTTCTTAATGTTCTCGGCGTAAATGCAGTTCACGACTATCTCATCAGCCAGGTACAGCTCACATACCGTACTCAGGGTGTTGATATCAACGATAAGCACATCGAGGTTATCGCACGTCAGATGATGAAGAAGGTAAGAATTGAGGATGCAGGTGATACAACACTTCTTCCCAACTCAGTTGTTGATAAGTCTGAGCTCCGTGACGCTAACAAGGCAGTAAGACAGAGAATGGAAGAAACAGGTGAAGAGCTTCAGACAGCAACCTGCTCACCCGTTCTTATGGGTATTACAAAGGCTTCACTTGCAACCGACTCATTCCTTTCTGCTGCTTCATTCCAGGAAACAACAAGAGTTCTTACAGATGCAGCAATCAAGGGTAAGGTTGATCCTCTCCTTGGTCTTAAGGAAAACGTTATCATCGGTAAGCTTCTTCCCTCAGGTACAGGTATGAAGTGCTACAGTGACGTTGAAGTTATTGACGTTTCCGGTGAAGGCACCTTAGCTCAGAACGAAAATATCGTCTGGAGTATCTGAAATTAAATAATTATAATACGGCAGTGTGAATACATTGCCGTATTTTTTTTTATTGAATAGGGGAGAAACACGGTGTAAGAATTGTGATATTTTGTACTAAATCTATTGACATTTGTGACACCTTGTGCTAAAATTAATGCAATCATTTATAAAAAAGGAGTATATAAAAATGAATAAAGAGAAAAAAGAGGGCTTTAAGCTTATTCAGAAGCCTGCAAAAGGCAAAATGGGCGCACTTGTAATTGTATTTGCATGGATTGCAATATGGAATGTAGTTTATCAGGCAATTCACGGACTCTGGCACGATTCAAGCATTCAGATTGTTAACTGGGCATTCTTTGCAGCAGTAACACTTTTCTTTATGCAGGAAGAGCTCACATATAAGCAGAGATTCTGGCACACAATGGTAGGCGGCAGTGTCGGTCTTGTTCTTGCAGCGGGAATCGGCGTTGTTTGTACCGTGCTTATGGAAAAGGGTGTAGGATATACAGCTGCAGTATGTATTCCTCTTGTAATTGCTATTGCTGTTCTTATTCTTGCACATCCTTATCTTCCTGTAATATTCAATAACGTTGGTTTTATTTATCTCATAGTTGCTTTTGTAGAATCTGAGAAGGTTGTATCAATGCTTCCCAGCTACATAATTTCACTTGTTCTCGGTTCACTTATTCTTAATCTCGGCTGTAGCTTTTTAATAGGTGTATATACCAAAGCACTTACCAAAAAAGCAATTGCAGCAGCAAAGGCAGCACAGACAAAATAAATTTTTTACGGTCACTTTAGGGAGTGACCGTAATTTTTTTCGGAATTTTTATTAAACCCCTTGAATTTATCTCTTTAAAAGATTAAAATAACTTATATACAATAAAAGAACAGAGGTAGAAAATATGGATTTTATAATGAAATCAGACAAACTTCAGAATGTACACTCAGATATCAGAGGCCCCGTATTTATGGAAGCAAACCGTATGCGTGCAGAGGGTATAGACGTACTTCGTCTTAACACCGGTAACCCTGCAACCTTCGGCTTCGGTATGCCCGACAGTCTTCGTAATGCACTTCTTAATAATGCAGACAAGGCTGTAGCTTACTGTGACCTTAAGGGTATGCCTGATGCAAGAGAAGCAATCTGCGCTTACCATAAATCAAAGGGTGTTGAAGGTATTACTCCCGACGATGTATTTATCGGTAACGGTGTAAGTGAGCTTGTTACAATGGTGCTTACAGCACTTCTTAACTATAACGATGAAATTCTTATTCCTGCTCCCGACTACTCACTCTGGACTAACTCTGTATATCTTGCAGGAGCAAAGCCTGTTCATTATATCTGTGATGAGCAGTCAGAGTGGTATCCCGATATTGAGGATATCAAGAAGAAGATTACTCCCAAGACAAGAGCACTCGTTCTTATTAACCCCAACAACCCCACCGGTGCTCTTTATCCCAGAGAGGTTCTTCAGCAGCTTGTTGATGTTGCAAGAGAGCACAACCTTGTAATTTTCAGTGATGAAATTTATGACCGTCTTGTTATGGACGATCTTGAGCATATTTCAACTGCTTCACTTTGTCCCGATCTTCTCTGCATTACAATGAACGGTCTTTCAAAGTCTCACATTGTCTGCGGCTTCCGTTGCGGCTGGATGGTAATTTCCGGTGCAAAGGATAAGGCTCAGGACTTTATTGCCGGTGTAAGAGGTCTCTGCGCAATGCGTCTTTGCGCAAATGCTCTTATGCAGCTTGTTATTCCTGCTGCACTTAATGACCCCGAAAGCACAAGAGCTATGATTGTTCCCGGCGGACGTCTTTATGAGCAGAGAGAGGCTTGCTGCCGTGAGCTTGAAAAGATTCCCGGTGTAAGCTTTGTAAAGAATAAGGCTGCCTTCTACATATTCCCCAAGCTTGACAGCCGCTTCAATATTACCGATGATCAGCAGTTTGCTATGGATTATCTCCATTCAAAGCACGTTATGATTATTCCCGGCAGAGGCTTCAACTGGTCAACACCCGATCACTTCAGAATCGTTATGCTTCCCGAGCCCGAACAGATGGCAAAGGCTATGCGTGACCTTGGTGATTTCCTTGCTGATTACAGACAGGGCTGATTAAGAGCTCAGTAAAATAATCTCCGTTTAAAGAAAAAGGCTGTTACAGAAAATTGTAACAGCCTTTAATGTTTATATTATATTGTGTGCGCCTTGCTATAATCTGTTAACTGTAATATTTCCTGAGTCTGTGAGCTTTTTCTTCAAGCTCACTTTTTTCTTCATAGAGAACCTGCAGAACAGTATTAAGGCGCTTGATTTCTCTGAAATCGGCGGATTTCCGTGCGTGCGTTAATTTTTTGCGTGTGTTTTCAATAACCTGTTTCTGAATTTCTATGGATTTTTCATATTCATTTCCTAACTCCTGTAAGCTTAAATTCATAAAATGTTCCCAACCTTTCGTCATTGAAACTTATGCAAACGGGGAAGAACCGAAAATAATGTAATCAGCTGATGTTCTATAGAAAATGGCCAGCTTTTTAGCTTCGGTAACGGTCATTTCCCTGTCTGCGTTTTCGATTTCCTTAAGTCTTTTTTCAGGGATTCCCGTAAGCTCACTGACTTCCTTTTCTGTAAGGAACTGCTCACGTCTTAGCTTTCTGACTCTTTCAGAAAGAATTCCGGGCTCCTGATAGCTGAAGAATGCGTCTTTGTTTTTAATGATAAGTCTTGCTTTTTCTGAAAATCCTCCGCCGTAGCGGTATTCCAGAGCGTACTTGAGCTTTTCGTAGATAATATCACTGATTTTATCAAGGTTGCGTGAAACTGTTGACGGCTCCATAGACAGCCGCCTTGCAATTTCGCTCTTGCTTAAATTCTGATACCAGTGAAGCTCTAAAAGCATCCTCTGTGTGCTTGAAAGCTCGTTTTTGATTACTTTGTTTACCAATTCGTTCAGTTCTGACTTCCTTTGTCTTAAAATATAGTCCTCAACACTTTCATATGTCTTTGTCTGCCAGTCTGCAAAAGCCTCCTGTGCCAGCACATACTCCTCATTTGAAAAACTGTTTAAATACATTTTTTGAATTCCTCCTGTCTGTTATTTATACAGACATACCATTAAAAGCTCGAACATTTGTTCGATAATTAATATTTTAGAGAGAAAATTTTAATCTGTCAATAGTTTAGAGAAAATTATTTTAAAAGTACATATATTTGTATTCAATCTGAGATGCTCAATAAAAAGAGATAATATTTAATTAAAATTAAAGTGTGCTCTGTTTAATA
This sequence comes from Acutalibacteraceae bacterium, assembly GCA_045649935.1. Lineage (GTDB taxonomy): Bacteria > Bacillota > Clostridia > Oscillospirales > Acutalibacteraceae > UBA6857. The sequence goes on from JAZRQQ010000111.1 coordinate 11,845, forward strand.
TTAAGTATTAAAATGACTTGCTTTTTTATTATAAATAGTATACAATGAATAGCAGTATACTCAGAGACAGCTACTGTCGCTGAAGTAGGTCTAAAAATAAATGAGTAAAGGATGAACCCCCAATGGCTAATCAGGAAAAATCAGCAGCTGAGCTTTACCGCGAAGAGCGTAAGGAGCGTCTTGCAAAGGCTGCTAAGAAAAACGCAAAAAAATCACACAATATTGTGCTTACAAAGAAAGCAAAGACAGCAATTGCATGCCTTCTTGTAATTGCTCTTGTTGCAGGTATTGCGGCTTTCTCAATCAATAACTCAGGTGTACTTGAAAGAGGTAAGGTTGCTTTTGCTGTAGGTGATACAGAGATTTCTGCAGCAGAATACAGCTACTATTACAACTCTGCATTCTCAAGCTACTTTAACTATTCTTATCAGTATGATTATTATTACGGTCAGGGTATGGGCGCAATGTATACAGGCTATGACTACAGCGTTTCACCCGACCAGCAGGCATACGGTGGTGAAATCGAGGGTATCGAAAAGCCGATGTTCACTGACTTCTTTGATTACAGCGCTAAGGAAAGCATCAAGCTTGTAAAGGCTTCTCTTGCTTATGCAGCAGAAAGAGGCATTGAGCTTGACGAAAAAGACCTTGCTGAGGTTGACAAGACAATTTCAGATGTTGAAGAAAACGCAAAGAGCAGCAACTACTCTCTTCCCGCATATCTCCGTGCATTCTACGGTAAGGCAATGACAAAGACACTTCTCAGACAGATCTGTGAAGAACAGGCTCTTGTTACAAAGGTACAGTCAGTTTTACTTGAAGAGTATGCTGACAGCTACAGTGACAAGAAGGTTGAAAAGACATACAAGGATGAAATTCTCACTTACGGTGAAGTAACTCTCAGAAATTACGTTATCAATGCTGAAAAGGTAACTGTAAAGGCTGAAGAGGAAGGCAAAGAGGACACCCAGGAGGTTACAAAGGAAACTCTTGCAGCTGCAAAGACAAAGGCTGAATCTTTCGTTGAAAAGCTTAAGGCTGGTGAAAACTTCAAGGATCTTGCTGCTGAATTCGAAAAGCTTGCAGGCAGTGACGATTATAAGGAAATGAAGACTGACGATTCACTCACTCTTCTTGAAAACTTAACCTATGACGATCTTTCATATGAAACCGATGATAAAGATTTCCTTGAATGGGCAATCAGCAGCAAGACAGAAAAGGGTGCAACATACATCGTTGAAGATGAAACAGCAGGCTATACTGTTTATATGATGCTTGATCCCGTTCATAAGGCTGCAGATGCAATCACTTATGATGTAAGACACATTCTCTTCCAGTTCCCCGAAGAGAAAGAAACCGAAGAAACTGAAGGCAAGGAAGAAAAAGAAGATACAGCAGCTCTTGATGTTGAGGTTCTCGACGCAAGTGCTTATGATGTAACTGTTGATATTGACGTTGATGTTGACAATACAAAGGATAAGGCTCTCTATAAGGAAGCTCAGGATGTTCTTGTAAAATGGCTTGAAGGCGAAAAGACAGAGCAGTACTTCGGTGAGCTTGCAGTTGAGTATTCAGCAGACAGCAACGCAGCTGACGGCGGTATCTATGAAGACGTTCCTATGGGTCAGATGGTTTCTGAGTTTGAAGGCTGGTCAGTAGCTGAAGACAGAAAGCCCGGTGACGTAGGTATCGTTGAAACAACCTACGGTTACCATGTTATGTATTCAATAGGTAAGGAAGTTTCAAGCTGGTCTGATGTAATCAGAAATGACCTTGCTTCTGCAGAATATGAAGAATTTGCTGAAAGCCTTGTAAGTGATGAAAAGTGGGCAGTAAAGGATATTATTGAAGAAAATACCCAGGCTGTTGAAGACTTCGTAGTTTCACTTGCAAAGAGCCAGATCAGAAACATCAAAGCAAACTCTGCTTCTTATTAATCACTGAAAACCAGATAAGGAGATAAAGCTTATGATGCCAAAGCCCGTTATAAAGGGAATATGTATTTTCCTTGCAATACTGATGGTACTCAGTGTAGGTGCTATCATCGTTCAGGTTATTGCCGCTGATTCTATGGCAATACGCACTTATGTCACACCCGTTACAGGTGATAACGATGCAGATTATATTATTCCCGTAGGTATCGGTCTTCTTGCTGTGCTTTCAGTAGGTGTATGTGTTATCCTGCCCAAGCTCAGAAAGAAAGAAGAAACCGAAGAAACTGAATAAATTTCTGAAACAGATAAAACAGTCCCCTTAAGTTATAAGGCGGACTGTTTTTTATTGCTCTGAACGATTGCTTTTTTTCATTTATAGTGGTAGAATAGATTCGTTAATCAGAAATTTGTTATTCTGTCTGAAAAGGAGAGATAAAAGTGAAAAAGCTTATATCTGTTTTATTGAGTGTGATTATGATTTTCGGCATTTTCACCGTAGCTTATGCCGCTGAAGCTGAAGAGGCTTACAGCGAATATCCCGTTATTCTTGTTCCCGGCTTCGGTTCAACGGTTCTGACCCGTACTGACCCTGAAACCGGTGAGGAGATTGCTGTCTGGAGTGATATGGTAAAGCAGGTAGGTGAGGGCGGAAGCCTTGAAGCTATCGTGCCGGATTTCCTCGACTATCTTATTACGGGCAAGGTTGATAAGCTTGCTGCAACACTTGCTGACGGCTTCAACCGTATTTTCGGTGGCGCAAAATGCAATCCCGACGGAAGCAGCTATTATGCTGATGTAAAGAGTGTTATCACCACTGCTGAAGAAGCCAACTACGCTAACTTAAGAGAAAAATATCCCGAAGGTGATTTTCAGTACGAAAGTGAAATTATGGCTACCTTTGCTGAAAAGGTAGGTTATGAAAACCTTTATGTTTTCTGCACCGATTTCAGAAAGGGCTCAATTGATGCTGCTGCAGACCTTAGAGCTTTTGTTGACGATGTTATCAGATACACAAACAAGCTCAGAGCAAAGGACGGCAAGGCTGCTGTTGATAAGGTGAATCTTTTTGCTGTTTCCCACGGTGGTCAGGTTGCAGGTACCTATCTTACCCTTTACGGCTATGAGGGCAAGGTAAACAATGCCGTGCTCACTATTCCCGCATTAGGCGGTGCAGGTCTTGCAATTGATGCCTTTGATGCAAAGCTCAGCTTTGACGAGGTAGGTATCCTTACCTTTATTCAGCACGGCTTTATGATGGAAGAGGATTATCATATTCTTCTTGAGGCTGAAAAATTAGGCTTCCTTGATGACCTTACCAATGCGATTGCTCCTCTTATTCTTGATACACTCGGCTACTGGGGATGTCTCTGGGACTTTATGCCTCTTGAATATTACGATTATATCAAGGATAAGCTTCTTGACCCTGTAGAAAGCAAAGAGCTTATTGAAAAGAGTGACAGAATGCACTATGAGATTATGTCACCTGAGGGTAAGAACTACTACGCAAAGGGCTTCAAAAAAGCTCAGAAGGCCGGCACCAATATTTATATTATGGCGGGCTACGATATCAAGAATGTAACCGGTCTTGAGGTATCCTCTGACGGTATTATCCCCACAGCAGGTGCAACGGGTGCAACGGTTGCTCCTTACGGTGAGAGATTTGCTGACGGCTATGTGCAGAAGGTCAATACAGGCTTTTATCAGGTATCTCCCTCAATGACCGTAGATGCTTCTACTGCATACCTTCCCGAGCATACCTGGCTTGTTGAGGATTATTATCACGGTATGACCGCAAAGGATGAATACACCTTCTCACTTCTTCATAAGCTTCTTTTCACAGACAAGAGCTACAATGTAAATTCACTTGAAGGCTATAATCAGTTCCACGCAACAACCAATCCCGCCCATGCAGTTTTCGCTGCATTCGACAAGAGTGCTGAGGGTTATGTTTCTTCAGATGACACCGTGCTTACGGTGAAAAATATCTGCAGAGAAAACAGCATCTTTGTAACTGCAGTAAATGTAAACGGTGCAGATATCCGCTTTGATGTTATTCCCTTTGTCCTCGGACCCGGTGAAAGCAAGGAAATTGAGATGAAGGGTGCTCTTCCCGAGGTAAGCCTTATGAATTTTGAAATCAATGTGGCTTATCTTATGGGTACTGTAACTCCTATGGGCTCAAGAACCTTCGAATTTACCGTAATGAACGGAGCCCCTGTAGTTTACGATAAAAACAGTCCTCTTGTAAAGGCTGATATGACTCAGAAGATAAACACCGTTATCGGTACAGATGTTACGGACAGACTTGCAGAATTCGGTGTTGACGGTATTGTATCAAATGTTTTTGATATAGTTTATCCGCTCTTCAGCTTTATTTACAATCTTGTAGACTTTTTCCGTAATATAGCTAAATAAAACTTTTCAGGCTGTCCTGAGGGATGGCCTGATTTTTTATTGACATAAAAATTTATTAATGGTAACATTTAATAAAATAAATATCAAGGAGAAAGATTATGGAAGTTATAGCACAAAGAGTTTTTGATCCTTTATATATCGGACTCGATATATGTTTTCTTTTCGTTTTTGCGGGAATACTGTTTTATAAGAAAAAGTATGCAACTCTGATAGTAGGCTTTCTTGCAGGTATTCTTTATCAGATAGTTGACTACGGTATTTTTCATCTGCTTACCCATTCGAGAACAATCTCCGAAGGTCACAGCCTTTTCTGGGTGCTGATGTGGATGAGTATGAGCTACGGCTTTACCAACTTTACGTGGATATGGCTCTGGATTTCAAAGGATAAAAATCTTTTTGAATATACGACCCTGATTCTCGGCTGGTGGCTCTGCTGTCCGCTTATTACCAAAACCTTTGCGACCGGTGAAAATGTAATCACCATTCAGCGCACAACGGGAGCATATCACGGATATATGGCAATAATTCTTTTTGTAGGCTATCTGATTCTTTTTATGTGGAACTTCACGAGAAAGAAAAAGGAAGAAAAGATACATATTCCCTGGCTTCTTGTTATCGGTATACTCGTTCAGTTCGGCTGGGAGGTCGGTCTGTTCCTTGGCGGTATCCGTTCAGCGGCTCTTGAAAGTGTAACGGACAAGCTTGCACCTATGATTATCAATTCTCTGCTTGAGACCAATTTGGGTATGCCTTATATTTTCCTTATTTTTATTGCTGTTTCAATGAAATATACGGAAAGCCTCAGAAAGCGTCCGCAGACTCTCAGCTTCAAAGAAAGAATTATTGAAAATAAAAACGAAAAAGTACGTTCTGATTCTTATTCCGTATATTTAGGAGAATAAGACAGAGATTATATTATGAATATTTTCACCTCCTCTGAAGATACTATTAACAGTAATTAAGGGGAGGTGAATTTCATGACAAACGAAGGCGTAAGATGTACTGTTACTGAATGTCAGTATCACGTTGAATGTGACAAGTGCCAGCTTCAGAAAATCGAAGTAACACATGAAAAGACAGGTGCAGATTCAATTGCTGTTCCTCACTTCTGTAAGAGTTATCAGAAGAAGGCGTAAATTTAAATGCAGAATGCAAAATGCAGAATTGCGCCGGATTAAGTTAAGTAAAACGATATACGCACTTACAGGGACGCCCGTCGGGCGTCCTTATTTTTTGCTATTTTTTAAGCTGTATCTTAAGAAAACAAATTTCACTGATTTGTTACATAGTTCACCGAAAAACTGCGTTTTACTGCTTCAGCGGACACACTGCGACAAGTGAGGTGAAAAAAAGTATACATAGAACAAGGCGATTTTTTGCGTGTTTTCTGCAACAAACACCCGGAAACCCCGAAAAAATAATTTTGTTGACAAGTCGCATTTTTGTTTGTAGAATTATATTATGACGGGAAGTAAAAGGACGCTTTTACTGTACTGTCTGTTTTTTATTTTATAAAGGAAGGAACTGAAATATATGAAAAAAGCATTGTTGTTACACCACGATTTTTACAGAATGTTCAAGCTTCTTAATTATGAAGAAACAGGGGAGTTGATTATGGCCATATTTGATTATGACATTAACGGAGTTTTAGCGGAATTTGATGACAGACTAATGATGTCCTGCTTTTTAAGAATGAAGGATTCTATTGATACTTATAATGTCAAATATGAAGAAACCTGTCAGAAAAGAATAGAAGCCGCACGGAAGAGGTGGGAAAAAGACGGGGCTACGGTAAACTGAGATATGCATTTGCATGCACTTGCATCCTTTTGCATTTTTTGCAATGCAAATTATGCAAATACAAATACAAAAATAAATACAATAACAAATTCTCTCTCAAATACAAATACGGGAGCTTTTCCACATATGTGGAAAACTGAGGAATGTGGAAAACTTTTATTTTTCTTTAAAAAACTTTTAAAAATCTCTTGCAATTCACGGAACATTGTGATAGAATACTTATAATTTAAACTGTAAAACTTTAAATTGATAAAGTGAAACAAAGATAACAGTTCATCGGATGATCTGAACTGATGAAGTTTTATGCAATATTAATTATCTTTGGCTAAAACATAAGCATTTTTATTGACTGTGTTTTATGACAGGTGTATAATTTATTATTATTCACTTTTTTTAGTGAGAAAATATTAATTGAGACGGTGATAACTATGGTATCAGAAAGAATGTATGAATTAGGTGCAAAAAGCTCTGTAATAAGAGAGATTTTTGAGTACGGTAAAAAGAGAATTGCCGAGGTAGGCAAGGAAAATGTATATGACTACAGCTTAGGTAATCCCAGTGTGCCTGCTCCTTCAATTGTAAACGAGACAATCAGAGAGCTTGCAGAGACAATGGAGCCCTGTGCACTTCACGGATATACTTCAGCAGTAGGTGATAACGAAACAAGAAAGGCAATAGCTGATGACCTTAATAAGCGCTTCGGCACATCCTTTGAGTTTAAGAATTTTTATATGACCTGCGGTGCTGCCGCTTCACTTTCAATCTGCTTCAGAGCTCTTGCTGAAAAGGATGACGAGATTATTATTTTTGCACCCTATTTCCCTGAATATAAGGTGTTTATTGAATCTGCAGGTGCAAAGCCTGTTGAGGTAAAATGTAAGGCTGATGATCTTCAGATTGACCTTGAGGCCTTTGAAAAGGCTATTACAAAGAACACAAAGGCAGTTGTTGTAAACTCGCCCAACAATCCTTCGGGCGTTGTAATCAGTGAGCAGACTGTTATTGCTCTTTGTGAGATTATGAAGAAGAAGCAGAATGAATACGGAAAGGATATTTTCCTTATTTCCGACGAGCCCTACAGAGAGCTCGTTTACGGTGATGTAAAGGTGCCCTATCTTACAAAGTATTATGACAACACACTTGTCTGCTATTCATATTCAAAGTCACTTTCACTTCCCGGTGACAGAATCGGATATATTCTTGTACCCGATGAGGTTTCCGATTTCAATCTTATTTATAAGTCTGTATGCGGTGCAGGCAGAGCTCTCGGTTATGTCTGTGCACCGTCACTTATGCAGTTTGTAGTAAGAAAGTGCACAGGTAAGACGGCAGACGTATCCGTTTATAAGATGAACAGAGATATACTTCTTGAAGCCTTCGAAAAGTACGGCTTTAAAACTGCAACGCCTGACGGAGCTTTTTATCTGTTTATGAAATCTCCCGAAGAGAGTGCAGCCGAATTCTGTGAAAAGGCAAAGAAATACGATCTTCTTTTAGTGCCCAGTGATTCCTTCGGCTTCCCGGGATACGTAAGACTTTCCTACTGCGTATCAACGGATATGATAAAGAGATCACTTCCGGCTTTTGAAAAGCTTGCAAAGGAATATGGCTTAATCTGATACAGGGTGGAAACAAATGGATAAACTTAACAAGGCAAGAGAAATAATAAGCCGTACCGATAAGGAAATTGCTGCTCTTTTTGAAAAAAGAATGGCAGCAGTAAAAGAGATAGCTGAATATAAAAAAGAAAGAGGTCTTCCCATATACGATGCAGCAAGAGAAGATGCTCTTATCAAGGAAAATCTTGAGAATATAGAAACTGAGGAAATCAAAGAGTTTTATGTATCCTTTATGAAGAATGTAATGGATATCTCCAAAAGATATCAGCATTTTATTTCAGAAGGGGTATTTGCAGATGCAGATGAAGAGACTTCCTGTGATGCATACGGAGAAACAACTGAAGAAGTGACAGAATAATCAGAAAAACAGTATAGACGAAGATAACATTGAATTATGAGGTGAGATAAATGGCAAAGGCTGAATTTATACTCAAAGGTAATTTCGATATTATACTAAGGAAAATTGAAAAAGGTATTACTGAGGGCAGCCTTACGGCATCACTTGAAGAGTCCGCTGACCGCTGGGTAGGTAATGCACGTATGGCTGTGCGCGTTTTTGAGCGTTACAGTTATTCAGGAGGTAACAGAGTAAGCCTTACAGTTACACTTTTTCAGCCTGAGGGAAACGATATTTATGTTACTGCAATTACCACGGGCGGAAGTCAGGGAATGTTCCTGAAGTTCAATACCTTCGGTGAAGAGGCATTCCTTGATAAGTTCAGACAGCTTATAGAAGATATAGGTGAGTGATTATGATTATATCCGTAAGCTTAGGTGAAAAATCCTATGATATTATCCTCGAAAGAGGTGCAATAAAAAAAGTGGGGGAATATCTTGGTGTTTTCCCTGAAAGAAAGGTTCTTGTTGTAACCGATTCAGGTGTGCCGGCAGAATACGTAAACACCGTTGCAGGGGCTTTCCCCGAAAGCTTTGTTTTTACCTTCCCTGAGGGCGAAAAAAGTAAAAACTTTGACACATACCGTCTTATCTGTGAAGAGCTTCTCAGCCATTCCTTTACAAGAAAGGATGCTGTTATTGCAGTAGGCGGCGGTGTGACCGGTGATATGGCGGGTTTTGCTGCAGCTACATATATGAGAGGTATTGATTTTTATAATATTCCTACCACTCTTCTTTCACAGGTGGACTCTTCAATAGGCGGCAAGACGGCTATTGACCTTGGTAAGATAAAGAATATTATCGGTGCTTTTCATCAGCCGAAAAAGGTTATAATTGACCCTGACGTCCTTTCGACTCTCCCGGTAAGACATTTCAGAAACGGTCTTGCCGAGGCTCTCAAGGCAGGTATTATAATGGATAAAAAGCTCTTTGAGATTTTTGAGGAGGGTACGGCTGCGGAAAGAATAGAAGAGGTCATTGAAAGATCTCTTCTTGTAAAGAAAAAGGTAGTAGAAGAGGACGAAAAGGAAGCGGGACTTCGTAAGGTTCTTAATTTCGGTCATACAATAGGACACGCAATTGAGTCTTCTGTAGAATTCGGTGAGCTTTATCACGGTGAATGTGTTGCTCTCGGTATGATACCCATGTGTGACGAAAAAATAAGAGACAGAGTTATTTCTGCTCTTGAAAAAACGGGGATTCCTACAGCTTATGACTTTGACAGAGAAAAGGTAAGAGCAGCACTTGCTCACGATAAAAAAAGTGAGGGAAAGGGTGTAACGGCTGTTATCAGTAAGGAAATAGGCACCTTTGAATTTATAAAAACTGATGCTTCAGAGCTGATGAAGCTCATATAAGAAAGGAGTAGAAAAATGAAAAATACATTCGGAAACTCCCTTAGTGTAACTCTTTTCGGTGAAAGCCACGGTGCAGCTATCGGCTGTGTGATTGACGGACTTTCATCGGGTATTGAAATTGATACGGATTTTATCTGTGCGCAGATGGAGAAAAGAAAAGGTATAAATTCTCTTTCGACGGGCAGACGTGAAAAGGATGAGGTTAAATTTTTAAGCGGTGTTTTTGAAAATAAAACTACCGGCACACCGCTTTGCCTCGTAATAGAAAACGCAGATACAAAAAGCAAGGATTACTCAAAAACAAAAGACCTTGCCCGTCCCGGTCATGCCGATTATACTGCTCAGTGCAGATATGAAGGCTTTCAGGACTACAGAGGCGGCGGTCATTTTTCGGGAAGAATAACCGCACCCCTTGTTGCTGCGGGTGCAATTGCAATTTCTGCTTTAAAGAAAAAGGGTATAGAAATTGCAACTCATATTTCCTCCTGCGGATATATAAACGACAGAGATTTTGAAAACATAAAAGAAGATATGGCGCTTCTTGAAACACTTGATGTGCCTGTTCTTGATGAAGACAAGAGAGAAGAAATTATTTCCCTTATTGAAGCTGTAAAGGCTGAGGGTGACAGCATCGGAGGTACTCTTTCTACTATAATTACGGGTGTGCCGGCAGGTGTCGGTGAGCCCTGGTTTGATACGGTAGAGGGTATGCTTTCTCACGCACTTTTCTCTGTACCTGCCGTAAAGGGAGTTGAGTTTGGTCTCGGCTTCGGCTTCGGCACTCTTAAAGGCTCAGAAGCAAACGATCCTTTCAGAGTAAATAACTCAAGGATAGAGACAGCTACAAATAACAACGGAGGTATCAACGGCGGAATTACCAACGGTATGCCCATTACATTCCGATGCGCAGTGAAGCCTACGCCGTCAATTTATAAAAAACAGCATACGGTGAATTTTAAAGATATCACTGACGAAGAGCTTCTTATTGAAGGAAGACACGACCCTGCAATTATTCACAGAGCAAGAGTGGTAATTGATTCGGTTACGGCACTTGTTTTATGTGATATGCTTCTCGGAAAATACGGGACAGCCTATCTGAATGAGGGATAATTAACCGGAGCTTCTTAATAGCGGTCGCGGGGAAGCGCCGACTATCTTTTGCTTTGTTTTCCGCAGATGTATGTTTGCAGAGAAATCAAAGGGGCAGATTGTAAGGGTGCTTTAAATTTACGCAGTGCAGGAGGGGACCGGGGAGCCAAGAAAATCCTACGGGATTTCACGCAGCGCCTGAGGGCACTGCGCCCACAGTCCTCAGACTGTGGCTTGGCTCCCCCGTTACTCCTTTATCTTTTTTCAAAAAAGGCAGCACGTTCCCTGTAATCCGTTGTTTTTACACTCATGTAAATATTAACAGCAGGGGTTTTGAAAGAGGTGACAAAATGAAATACGGACTTATCGGTGAAAGGCTCGGACACAGCTTTTCAAAGCCTATACACGAAAGTATAGCTGATTATACCTATGAAATAAAAGAAATAGCGAAGGATGCCCTTGACTCTTTTATGGAAGAAAAAGATTTTTTCTGTATCAATGTCACCATTCCTTATAAGGAGAGGGTAATACCTCATCTTTATTTTATTCATGAGCATGCAAAGCTTATCGGCGCCGTGAATACGATTGTCAACCGTGAGGGAAGGCTTTACGGATATAATACAGATTTCGGCGGACTTAAGATGCTTATAGAAAAGCAGGGCTTTGATTATAAGGATAAAAAGGTAGTAATTTTAGGTTCAGGCGGTACATCGAAAACTGCAAATGCCGTTGCGTCATATCTTGGCGCAAGGGAGGTAATAACCGTAAGCCGCAGAGGAGAGGTAAACTATGAAAATCTTCTTTCACTTCACGGTGACTGTGACTATATTATAAATACAACTCCTTGCGGAATGTTTCCCGATACCGATGAGGCGGCAGTTGATGTTTCACTTTTCGGAAAGCTCAGGGGTGTTACCGATGTAGTATACAACCCTCTTAAAACGAAGCTTTGCCTTGACTGTGAAAAAAGAGGTATTCCCTGTGAATGCGGTCTTTATATGCTTGTAGCTCAGGCTGTTCTTGCAGTGGAGATTTTTACGGGCAGAAAGCTTCCGAGAGAGGAAACCACTGAAAAAATTTACCGTAAGCTTCTTTCTGAAAAAAGGAATATCGTTCTTGTCGGTATGCCCGGCAGTGGTAAAACTACAATCGGAAAGGCTCTTTCTGAGGCACTCGGAAAGGAATTTGTTGATACGGATGAAATTATAGTAAAGGAACACGGCCCAATCAGCAAAATCTTTGAAAAAAAGGGAGAAAAGTATTTCCGTGACCTTGAAAGTGTAGCCGTTAAAAGCGTTGCTCTTAAGAATAATCTTGTTATTGCAACGGGAGGCGGTGCAGTTTTAAGACAGGAGAATGTGGATTATCTTCGCGGTAACGGTGTTGTGATTTTTCTTGACCGTCCTCTTGAGGATATTATTCCTACCGATGACAGACCTCTTTCAAGAGATTATGATGCACTTAAAAAGAGGTATGAGGAAAGATGTGATATTTACCTTTCCTCCTGCGATATAAAAACTGATGTTGACGGAAAGCTAGAAAATTCCGTCAGACGGATACTGGAGGCAATAAAATGAAATTGCTGGTTATCAACGGTCCCAACCTTAATATGCTCGGTATAAGAGAGCCTGATCATTACGGTAAAGAGACCTATAAAGATTTAACAGAAAAAATAGAGAAATACTGCAAGGAAAAGAATATAGAATGTGAGTGCTATCAGTCCAATCATGAGGGCTGTCTTGTGGATAAAATCCAGGAGGCTTACGGCAGAGCTGACGGTATTGTCATAAATCCCGGAGCCTACACTCATACAAGCATTGCTATTCTCGATGCGGTAAAGTCTGTTCAGATTCCCACGGTGGAGGTTCATATTTCCAAGGTGGAGGAAAGAGAGGATTTCCGTCAGATAAGCTATATAAGGCTTGCAGCAGTAAAAACAATTACTGGTATGGGCACTGACGGTTATCTGAGGGCAGTTGATTTTTTAGAGGAATATCTTGAAAAGTAAGTGATCTGATGAAAATAAAAATAGAAAAAGGTACTCTTAAGGGTGAGGTGTATGCACCTGCATCAAAGAGTGTGGCGCACAGACTTCTTATCTGCGCAGGACTCAGTGACGGTGAAAGTGAAATCAAGAATGTTGCTTTTTCAGAGGATATTCTTGCAACCCTCGACTGTCTTGAAGCTCTTGGTGCAGTGATTGAGAAGGGTGAAAGCACCGTAAAAATAAAAGGTACTTCACCTGAGAATTTAAAAGAGGCGAAAATTTTTCCTGCAAGGGAAAGCGGAAGCACACTCAGATTTTTTATTCCCATAGCTCTTTTGTCTGAAAGTATTCATACCTTTACGGGATATGGCAGACTTATGGAAAGACCGGTGGAGGTCTACGAAAAAATCTGTGCAGATAAAAGCCTTCTTTTTGAAAGAGGAGAGGGCGTAATCAGAGTAAGAGGCAGACTTACGGGTGGTGAATTCACTCTGAGAGGAGACATAAGCAGTCAGTTTATCAGCGGTCTGCTTTTTGCGTTGCCCCTTTGTGACGGAGACAGTATTCTGAGGCTTACGGGTAAAATTGAAAGCCGCAGCTATATTGATATGACTCTTGATGCTATGAAAAGCTTCGGTGTAAACGCTGAGTGGAAGGATGAAGCTACGCTTTATATCAAAGGCTCACAGAAATATGAAAGCCGCTTTGTTACTGTTGAGGGTGATTATTCAAATGCTGCATTCCTTGATGCCTTCAATCTTATCGGCGGAGATGTCAGGGTGAAGGGACTTAAGGAAGCTTCTCTTCAGGGCGACAGAGTCTATAAAGAATATTTCAGAGCTCTTTCTGAGGGCAGAGCTGTCCTTGATGTCAGTGACTGTCCTGACCTTGCCCCCATACTTATGACTGTTGCCGTACTGAAAAAAGGCGCAGTGCTCAAAGGAACAGCAAGGCTTAAGATAAAAGAAAGTGACCGGGGAGAGGTAATGAAGCAGGAGCTTTCTTCTTTCGGTGCAGATATCACGGTAAAAGAAAATGAAATAGTAATAAATAAATCTCCTCTTCACAAAAGTCACAGAGTGCTTTCGGGTCATAATGACCACAGAGTTGTAATGTCTCTGACGGTTATTTCCACTGTTTTCGGTGGAGAGATAGACGGTGCAGAGGCAGTTAAGAAAAGCTATCCCGACTTTTTTGATACTATAGAGCAGTTGAGGGACAGCTACGGAGGCAGTACAGATGATAACGGTAAATAAAAATACAAGGTTTCTTATAGTCGGTCTCGGTCTTATCGGTGGCTCTTACGCAAGAGGACTTACGGGAAAGGGCTATTATGTTGAAGCCATAACCAAAGAGCAGAAGGAAGTTGATTTTGCTCTTTCTCACGGAATAGTAAAAAAAGCTACCACGGAAATTGATGAGGAAATGATAAGAAGCGCAGATGTTATTATCTTTGCTCTTTATCCTAAATATTTTACTCAGTGGATTGAGTCTTACGGCGACCTTCTCAAGCCGGGAACCCTCATTACTGACGTTACGGGTGTCAAGGGCTGTATCGTTGAAGAGATTCAGAATAAGCTTCCGCCTCTCGTTGAATTCATATCTGCTCACCCGATGGCAGGTAAAGAGGTATACGGTATCGAAAACAGTGACGAGAGAATTTTTTACGGTGCCAACTATATAGTTGTTCCCACAAAGAGAAACACAGAAGCGGGTATAGAGGCGTGTAAGAGAATAGGTGAAATTCTCGGCTTCGGCAGAATAAATGAGCTGACTCCTGAGGATCACGACGATATGATAGGCTTTGTATCTCAGCTGACACACTGCATAGCCGTTTCACTTATGACCTGCTATGAGCACGGAGAGCTTGAAAAGTATACCGGTGACTCCTTCAGGGATCTGACACGTATTGCCAATATCAACGAGAATATGTGGAGTGAGCTTTTTATGCTCAATAAAGAAGCTTTATTAAGACAGATGGATATTTTCAAAGGTGAATTTGATAAAATGTACACCTACCTTAAAGAAGACAAAAAAGAAGAAATGATGAATATGATGCGCGTTTCAACTCAGCGCAGAAAGCTTTTTGATAAATAAACAGAGGTAAATATTATGAATATGAATTTCGTCTGTAAGCTTCCTATTCCGAAGCTTATCAAGGAAGAATATCCCATCAGCAAAGAGGCTGAAGAGATAAAGGCAAGTAGAGACAAGGAAATCAGAGACATTTTCGAGGGTAAGGAAAGAAAGCTCATTCTTGTTATAGGTCCCTGCTCGGCAGATAATGAGGACAGTGTTCTTGATTATATTACACGTCTTGTCCCCGTTCAGGAAAAGGTAAAGGATAAGATTCTTATTATTCCGAGAATCTATACCGGAAAGCCCAGAACAACGGGTGACGGCTACAAAGGTATGCTCCATCAGCCTGATCCCGATGCTGCTGCCGACCTTATCAAGGGTATTATTGCTATAAGAAGACTTCATATGAGAGCAGTTAACGAGACAGGATTTACCTGCGCTGATGAGATGCTTTATCCTGATAACCACCGTTATATTTCTGACCTTATTTCCTATGTTGCAATCGGTGCAAGAAGCGTTGAAAATCAGCACCACAGACTTACTGCAAGCGGACTTAATGTTCCTGTCGGTATGAAGAATCCTACAGGCGGAGACCTTTCTGTTATGATGAACTCCATTACTGCAGGTCAGCACAGCCACGATTTTATTTACAGAGGCTGGGAGGTTAGAAGTGAAGGCAATCCTCTTTCCCATGCAATTTTAAGAGGTTATGTAAACGACAGAGGTCAGTCCTTCTCTAACTATCATTACGAAGACCTTCTTCATCTTTCTGAGCTTTATGCTGCAAGACCTGACCTTAAAAATCCTGCAGTTATAGTTGACACAAACCACGCAAACTCAGGCAAGAAATATCTTGAGCAGCCGAGAATAGCAAAAGAGGTTATTCATTCCTGCCTTTATAACAGTGAGGTTGACAAGCTTGTGAAGGGTCTTATGATAGAAAGCTATATCGAGGACGGAACTCAGAAAATCGGTGAGGGCTGTTACGGTAAGAGTATTACCGACCCCTGTATCGGTTGGGAAAAGACAGAAAGACTTATATACGAGCTTGCTGAGCTTTATTGATATTGCTGTAAAAAATCCCGGTGCATACTGCCTTATGGGGCACTGCATATGCTTCGGGATTTTTGTTTATTTTAAAACAAAAAATAATAATGTTAATCGGTTTAAGACAAAAGTGCAAAAAATGTTTAACATTTTTTCAAATCTTATTGACATAAGATTCAACATATTATAGTATTATTATAGTGAAGAATTAAGGAAGGAGATAGCTTTTATGGATTTTATGGAGATAATTTTTCTTTGGCTCAAAGGCTTTATGGAAAGAATGAAAGCTATTACTTCTTTTATTTTAGGTGATTTTCTTCCCGACGCAGACGAAGAAATGCATAATCCGGCTTCAGGTTTATCATTTTAGAAAAAACTGATAAAAAATCTTAAAAAATTTCAAAAATACCATTGACAAAAGAGTTAGTTTCTGTTATATTATATGAGTCGCTGCGAGAGTGGCGTCAGATGGGAGCATAGCTCAGCTGGGAGAGCATCTGCCTTACAAGCAGAGGGTCACAGGTTCGAGCCCTGTTGTTCCCACCAATGGCCCGGTAGTTCAGTTGGTTAGAACGCTAGCCTGTCACGCTAGAGGTCGACGGGTCGAGCCCGTTCCGGGTCGCCATTTTCAGGGGAATTCAATAGAGTTCTCTGTATGCCTCTGTAGCTCAGTTGGTAGAGCAGTGGACTGAAAATCCACGTGTCGTTGGTTCGATTCCGACCGGAGGCACCAATATGCGGATGTAGCTCATCTGGTAGAGCGCCACTTTGCCAAGGTGGAGGTAGCGAGTTCGAGCCTCGTCATCCGCTCCAAAAAAGACAAGTCTTCGGACTTGTCTTTTTTTTATTCAATCCGAAGGATTGATATGTAATCACGCATAGCGTGTATGTAATTGCCGCAGGCGTATGTTATCATCTCATAAATTTCTCTTCGGATTGATTACATATCGTCTTTTGACGGATTACATGCACGGATTTGCTGTAATTTTGATAAAAAAAGGGACGGCTACCCGTTTCTTTTTTTATCACCGTAAATATTCCGGAACAGTCGGCTTTTTTGTTGAAAATAAGGATAGTTCATGCTATAATTACAGCACAAGGAAAAGGCGGTGAATATATGACCAACCGTGAAATAATGCTCAAGGCTCTTAATAAAACAGTAATCAAAGACCTGAAATCGCAGGGCTTTACAGGCAAATATCCCCATTTCAGAAAGAAAAAGGATGACTGCATTGAGCTTATAAGCTTTTTTGCAAATAAATACGGTGGCTCGTTTACGGTGGAGGTTTCTGCTGTTTTTCCAAGCAGTAAGATTACTAATCTGTCTGACCTCAAGGCACAGGTAAATGAGGATACTGTTAAGGTAGCCTGCACAAATCAGAGATACCGCCTTAATGGTATGTTTGACGGGTGGTTTCATTACCGTGATGTATACAAATTGCCGGACGGTTATTATGAGGATATTCCCGAAAGCAGAGCTGAAGCCTTTATTCCGCCTGAAAAGTGGGAGCTTGTGCAGAGCTTTGATGAAATAAATGCTGAAAACATTTGCGAGGAAATCAGTCTGCAATTAGACGATGCATTTGAATGGCTTAATAATTTCGAAAGGAAAAGTCTTAAGAAAAACACAAAATATATTAAGCCTGCCGCAGAGGAAGAAAAGGTTTTTAATAAAAGAATTTTAGTCTTTATTGCATATTTCTTTATGGTTATGCTCTTTTCTCTGTTTTTCTTTT
>JAZRQQ010000112.1:0-11851 GCA_045649935.1 Acutalibacteraceae bacterium
TCTGCACTTTTTCTGACAGGTGCATCCTTCTGCAGAGACGGACCTGCACTTATAGGCTCCCACATTGAAGAGGTTACATTCTGAACTGTTCTGCCTGCATTTTTTTCAGTATAACCGCCAAATGGATTGTTTCTGTCTGCCATAAAATACACCCCTTTCAAAAAAATATACGGCAGCATCATAAATAACAGCCGCCGTAAAAATGAGTTATTGTTTCACACGTTTTATATCTGCGCCGAGCTTTTTAAAACTTTCCTCGATTTTTTCATAGCCTCTGTCAATATGACTGACATTACCGATTACGGTACTGCCCTTTGCGAAAAGGCCCGCCACCACAAGAGCGGCGCCTCCTCTTAAATCAGATGCATTCACCGACATACCGTAAAGCTCCTTTACGCCGTCAATAAGAGCAATCTTTCCTTCAATTTTTATCTTTGCACCCATTCTTACGAGTTCTGCCACATGCTTGAAGCGGCTTTCGAAAATATTATCGATTATTATACTGGTGCCCCTTGCTACCCTAAGCATAGCCATAACGGGCGCCTGAGCATCGGTAGGAAAGCCCGGATAAGGCATAGTCCTTATAACACGGACAGCCTTTAATCTTTTTTCAGCTATTATCCTGAGTGATGATTTATTATCTTCAATACGGCATCCTGCACTTCTGAAAACCGGAAGAACAGAAACAAAATCACGGGTATTGACTCCCTCTAAGGTAATATCTCCGCCGGTTATTGCCGCACCTGCCATATAAGTCAGAGCAACTATTCTGTCACCCATAACTCTGTATCTGCAGCCATGAAGCTTTTCCACACCGTCAATTATTATCGTACCCTGAGAGCGCATATCTATCCTGCATCCGCATTCACAAAGAAAAGAAGCAAGATCATATATTTCAGGCTCTCTTGCACCGTTGAGGATTACTGTTCTCCCCTTTGAAAGAACAGAAGCAAGAATTATATTCTCCGTTGCACCTACGCTGGGAAAGGAAAGGCTTATAACCGTATCTTCATATTCCTTTACCCTCTCACACCTTATGTAGCCAAAGCCTTCGTCTATTCTGAAGCCCATAGTTTTAAGGGAGCTGATATGAAGATCAATCGGTCTCAGACCTATTTCACAGCCTCCCGGTGTCGAAAGCTCGGCAATACCCATTCTTCCTGAAACAGAGCCTAAAAATACTATTGAAGACCTCATCTCACGCATAAGAGAATCAGGGATATTATAACACGATATATCAGTCGAATCAACGGTGAGAGTGTTATTTCCTGTTTTTACTTTACAGCCGAGATGACGAAGAATTTTTACCGCCGCATTAACATCTGTAAGGTCGGGACAGTTCTCTATCTCACACACACCACCCACAAGGACCGTTGCGGCAAGAATAGGAAGCGAGCTGTTTTTCGAGCCCTGTATACGGGTTTCTCCTTTTAAAACTCTGCCGCCGTTTATAATAAAACTGTCCATTAAATCACACCTTTCAACCCATTCTATGCAAAATGAGTGAAAACTGTGATTTTATTTTTGATTTTTATTTATTTTATAAGTGAAAGTACGATATCTGCTATCTTTTCTTTCGCATCAAAGTGAGCCATTTCCTTTGCATTGATTTCAGTCTGATGACGCAGACCTTCGTCATTTACAAGCTCAAGGAAAAGCTCATTCATTTTTTCCTTAGTAAGATTCTTTTCTTCAATTACAAAGGCAGCGCCTTTGTTCACAAGAGCCATTGCATTATGATACTGGTGATTTTCCGCAACATTGGGTGAAGGAATAAGTATCGATGCCTTACCGAGTGCCTGAAGCTCTGAAAGCGAGCTTGCTCCCGCACGGCAGATAACAATATCTGCAGCAGACATACATCTGTCCATATCACTTATGTATTCACGGATTTCAACATTAGCTGCTTTTTCACTGTCAACGCCCTTTTCCCTGAGCTTATCAGGTACCCAGAGTCCGTACTGTCCCATTGCGTGAAGGAAATAAAGGTTTTCATTTTTATAATGATCAGAAATAATATCAACCATTGCATTGTTAATTGTAGCTGCACCAAGGCTTCCGCCCATTGAAAGGACAAGAAGCTGTCCGTCACTGACTCCCAGCTCAGCTCTTGAGATATCTCTGTCTGCCTTAAGCATTTCACCTCTGACGGGAAGTCCCGTAACGACGGGAGGATTCTTGCACTGAAGGTATTTTTCAGCCTCAGCTGCCGTAAGCATTACACGGTCAACAGCCTTTGCAAGAGTCTTGTTGGTAACACCGGGAAAAGCATTCTGCTCATGTATTGCAGTAGGTACGCCCATCTTAGCAGCCATTCTCAGAACGGGACCGCTTACATATCCTCCGAAGCCTACAACAACATCAGGTGAAAAGTCCTTGATTATCTTCTTTACGGCTGAAGAGGAAGTAAGAAGATAAAAAACTGCAAGGATATTTCTTATAATATTCTCAATGGAAATCTTTCTCTGAAAGCCGGCAATTCTTATGGTTTTAAGGTTGAAGCCTGCATTCGGTACGAGCTTTGTTTCCATTTTTCCCTTTGCACCGACAAAAAGAATTTCTGCATCAGGATATCTTTCTCTGATTTCTCCTGCAACGGCAAGAGCCGGGTTTATATGACCGCCTGTACCTCCGGCTGCAAATAAAATTTTCATCTTTTCAATCCCCTTCCGATGACAGATATGTCACCTTATTCTTTTTCTACCGTAGAATCCCTCGAAACCGACAGAACAATTCCCATTTCCGCCAGCAGCACAAGAAGCGCCGTACCGCCATAGCTGAAGAAAGGAAGAGCCATACCCGTATTGGGTATAAGGTCAGTTACAACCGAGATATTTATTATTACCTGCAAGGCAATCTGAATCATTATGCCTATTACAACAAGTGAGCCGAAATAATTTTTGCATTTTGCGGCAATTACAAAGCCGCGGCAGATAAGTGCTGCAAAAAGAATTATTACAATTGCTGCACCTATAAATCCGAATTCTTCACAGAAAACCGGGAAAACAAAGTCATTCTGAGGTTCGGGAATATAAAGCTGCTTCTGCTTGGAATTACCAAGGCCTACACCGAAAAGTCCGCCTGAGCCGATTGCATAAAGGCCGTTGACGGTCTGACGGCGGTTTTCAATGTAAAGAGGGTTATCCTTGTCAAGCCAGCACATAATACGGCTTGCCGCAAATCCGAAGCCATCAAGAATGTCAGGCTTCATAATAACAACGGCAACCACAGCGGCAATAGCACCTATCACTATACCGAAATATACCTTTTTAGTACCGCTGAGCCATGTCATTGAAATAGCCATAAGCATAAGAAGAATGGCAGCCGAGTAATGCTTTTCAAGAAGAACAAGAAGGAAATAAGAAACCGCTACTATCGCAAGCAGTACACAGGCTGAAAATGGTGTTCTTGCAAAAGCAAAAATTTTCTTTTCAATATCTGTAAGTCCGTCTCTCTGCGGTGTGAATTTTCCAACCTTGTTTTTAGGTGCTCTGAGTGCGCTTTTCATAACACACATCATATACGCCATAACTATTATAAGAGTAAACTTTGCAAATTCAGACGGCTGAACCTGAAGAGGACCGATGTAGAGCCAACGGCTTGTTTCGGCATCTGAGCCCATATTCAGAATAAGTGTAAGCACAAGAACGGCAACAGTACCTACATAAGCGAGCAAAGCAAATCTACCGTTAAAAACCTTATAATCGATTTTACTCAGCACTGCCATTGCAAGAAAGCCTATAACAGCATTCTGAAGCTGAGAAACAAAGAATTCGTTAGAATTACCGCGGTTATAATTAGCGTAGGCATAGCTTGCCGAATACATAGCTATAATTCCGACAGTAAATAAAAGCAGAACTATACAGGCAAAAACCACATCAAAGCTTCCCTGCTGTATGAAATTTGTTCTAATGTTTTTCAATATCTTTCCTTTTTTTAACAGCTTACTTTTAAACATAGTTTTTCACCACCTACTTTTAAAGGAATTTATAAATCAGAAAGTAAAATACATCACTGCAACACCAATTACACAGCCTATTAAGCTGACTGTACTGAACACGGTTACGATTTTGTTTTCGTTCCAACCGCACATTTCAAAATGATGATGAATAGGAGCCATTTTGAAAACCTTTTTCTTACGGATTTTGATTGAGCCTATCTGAATAACATCAGAAACAGCCTCAATAACATACACGATACCTACAGGAAGAAGGATAAGCGGACACTCAATTGCATAAGCAAGAGCTACAATAAGACCACCTAAGAACATTGAGCCTGTATCACCCATCATAACCTTTGCGGGATAGTGATTCCATACAACGTAACCTGCACATCCGCCTGCAAGGGCAGCGCCGAGAATACCTACTGCAGTATTCTGCTGAATAAGAGCCATTACGGCAAAGGCAACACCTACGGGAATAGTAACACTACCGCAGAGACCGTCAATACCGTCAGTAAAGTTAACTGCATTGATTGCGCCGTAAATTACGCATACACTGAAAAGGCAGTAGAAAATTATACCGCCTACTGAATCAAAATTAACCTTACCGTAAAAAGGAATAAACATTGATGTGCTTTCACTGATAATAAGAGAAGCAAGATAAGCGCCGATAATAAGCACCTGAGGAATTGTCTTCTGAATTTCCGTAAGACCTAAATTTCTTTTCTTAACAACCTTTATATAGTCATCAGCAAAGCCTACAAGAGCAAAACAGACCGCCATAAGTATACCTGCAAAAATTCTTGTATACTGCTGATATTTTGTAATATCAAGCTCAGCAAAAATCTGAAGTCCCGTAAATTTACAGATAAGATAAGTCATAGCAGTTGCAAAGATAATACCCACAATAAACATAATACCACCCATTGTAGGTGTGCCCTGCTTCTTTGCGTGCCACTTGGGACCGATGTCAGTGAGAATATTCTGACCGAATTTAAGGTTATGAAGCACAGGGATAATCACATAACCGAGAAGTGCCGTTACGGCAAAAGAGATAATAACTGAAATAATTAATGCTACGGTGCTTGTCATTTAAAACATTCCTTTCAAATATCCTTATGAGAGCAATTCCCTGATGATTTTTCTTTCATCCAGAGGTACACTCTCCCCTTTTATAATCTGTGTTGTTTCATGGCCCTTGCCTGCCAATAGAATTATATCATTCTCTTTGGCTGTTTTCAAGGCAAAAGCAATAGCTTTTCTTCTGTCCTGATGGATGAACATAGGTGTTTTTGTATTTTTTACACCCGAAATAATATCCTCTATAATATCGTGAGGGTCTTCACTGCGTGGGTTATCACTTGTAACAATAACCATATCCGAATAAAATGCAGCTATTCTACCCATTTCTCCGCGCTTTTCTTTTTCTCTGTCACCGCCGCAGCCGAAAACAGTTATAATTCTGTTTTTCGGAAAATCAGACAAGGTTAAAAGTACTTGTTTAAGGCTGTCGGGAGTGTGTGCGTAATCAATAATCACCTTAAAATCACGGTCTGTAGGCACAATCTCAAATCTGCCTCTTACACCGTAAAAATTTCTGAGTGCCGCCGCTGTAGCTTCAAGGCTCACCCCCGCCGAAAGGCCGGTAATAATCGCAGCCATTGAATTTGATACGTTGTAATTTCCCGGAATATTAAGCTTTATACGGTGAATAAGGCCGTCGGAAACAATTGCATAATCCGTAACACCGTCAGAAAACTTAATACACTTAGCCGTAAAATCGGCTTCGTTGCTTTTCAGTGAATATGTTTTTACTTTTCCCTTTGCTGAGGCAATAAATTCATCCTTATATAAATCATCATAATTTATAATTGACAGTCTGCTTTGTGAAAGCAGAATTTTCTTTGCCTCTTTGTAATTTTCCATAGTGCCGTGATAATCAAGATGGTCTTCGGTAAGATTAAGAAAAATCCCTGTTTCAAATTCAAGACCGTAAAGTCTCTGCTGACAGAGTCCCTGAGAAGAAGCTTCGATAATACAGAACTCCGTTTTACATTCAACCATATTACTGAACATTCCGTGCATATAAAAGCTGTCGGGAGTTGTAAGCTCCGAAGCGCTGTCTTCTCCACAGAGCTTATTCGATACCGTACCGAATAAAGCACATTTATGTCCCGCCATTGTAAGAATATTGTAAATCATTGTGCTGACGGTGGTTTTTCCGTTGGTACCCGTCACAGCTATCAGTCTGAGCTTTCTGTGACTGTGGGAAAAGAAGGCTGCAGACAGAAGTGAATATGCCTTTCTTGTATCTTCGGTTATGATTGTATTTTCACATACTTCTTTTTGCGCTATGACTGCCACAGCACCGTTCTCAATTGCCTGACTGACATAAGTCTCCCCTTTTTCGTGACAGATAAAGAGAGTATCCTCTCTTACCTTACGGGAATCGTCGGTAATATATTTTATTTCTCTGTCCTGGGTTTTACACTCAATGTCCGCTTCTGAGAGCAATCGGGATAAAAGCATAATGTTCCTCCGTTAATCAACCGCTATATTTTCCTGTCTGAAATATACCGTAATATTTGAACCTGCGTCTACTACCATACCCTTATGAATATCCTGGTTATATGCAATTGCACCTGCCGCTTCAGCAGGACCGGAGAAGATAACGTTGATACCGCATTCCACACCCTTTGCATTTACCTGTGATGCCGTAAGTCCGGTAAAGTCGGGAACTTCAACTTCCTTAGACTGTGAGTCTTTTTCTGTATAAACAATAATTACGCCGTTTTTCGGAATACTCTGACCTGATGCAGGAACCTGTGAAACAACACTTTCACCGTCACCTACAACCTTTACTGTAAAGCCTTCCGCAGCTGCCGTTACCTTAGCCTGACTTGCAGTTCTTCCTACAAGCTCCGGTGTAACACGGCTGATTGAGGCAAGCTCACTTGCTGTATACTGAGGCTCAACATTCAGATAATCAAGAGTAGCTTCCATAACCTCTTTTGCAATAGGCGCTGCAAGAACCCCGCCGCCTCTGTATGTACCGGGGGCATTGTCAACACCTACGAGAATTGCTACCTCAGGATCATCAGCAGGAGCAAAGCAGCAGAAAGAAGCAATATAAATTTCCTCGTCACTGCCGTCGTCAAGCTTTTCAGCAGTAGCTGTCTTACCGGCTACACGGTAGCCTGCAATATATGAATTCTTACCTGTACCCTTTTCAACAACAGATTCCATCATTGAACGAACTGTTGCAGCAGTACTTTCAGATATAACTGTTCTTCTTACAACCGGCTCAGTTTCCGAAACAACATTTCCCTCGCTGTCTACCACACTGCCTACAAGGTAAGGCTTCATAAGCTTACCTCCGTTAGCTATGGCACAAGTCGCCGTAATAAGCTGCAAGGGACTGATTCTCACTGACTGACCGAAGGAGGTACTTGCAAGGTCAACTATTGACATACGGTCCTTCTTATGAACATAAGGATATGCTTCGTTACCTATATCAATGCCCGTTCTTTCGGCAAAGCCGAAGGCTTCAAAATATTTATAATATGCCTGAACACCGAGTGTCTGTCCTACATTGATAAAACCGCAGTTGCAGGAATTCATAAGCATCTGAGTAAGGCTCTGTGTTCCGTGCGCTTTATTCTGAGCGCAGTGATATGTGATATCGGCAACACGGGTTGCGCCGCGGCAGGTATAGCTCGTATTAAGATTTGCCGTTCCTTCCTCAATAGCTGCCGAAGCTGTAAAAATCTTAAAGGTAGAGCCCGGCTCATATGTATCCGTAACACAGAAGCTGCTCCACTGATCATAGAGAAGACGGCTGTATTCTTCACTGTATTCGGTTGTACCCTTTTCAAGAGCTCCAAGGGTGGTCTTATCTACGGAATCAATAAGCTCTCTCGGATTGGTAAGATCGAAATCCGGCTTATCACTCATAGCAAGAATAGCACCCGTGTCAACATCCATAACGATACCGTAAACACCGTCAGGCTTTATGCTTTCAAGTGCCTGATCAAGAGCATTTTCAAGATAAGACTGTATATTCTCATCGATGGTAAGCACGATGCCCATACCGTCAGTAGCATCGAAAACTGTTTCATAATTGGATTCAAGAACATTGCCTCTTGAGTCCTTGGCTGTCACAATTCGTCCGCTTTCACCCTTAAGCAGAGAATTATAATAGCTTTCAATACCCGTTTCACCGTTGCCGTCAGCACTTACAACGCCGATTACAGTTGAAGCAAAATTTGGCTGAGTATAAACTCTTTTGCTGTCATTCTCATAAGAGAAGAATCTTGACGGAGTAACAGATCTGTCTTTAAGCTCGGTTACGGTTTTTCCCCATTTTGTGCTTTCAACGGGCACCTGGAAAACATATTTTTCTTCAAGAAAGCTCTGAAGTGCTATTTTCTGAGTAGGAGTTACCTCTTTCTTAACACGCACATACTGGCTGTTTTCTCTTGAAATAAGAGACTTGACCTCCTTTGATTTGGAGGAAACGATCTTAGCAATACCTTTAGAAACGTAAGTGTAAAATTCTTTAAGATACTCTTCATCATAGCTTTTGAAGGTCTTGCGTATTTCATTGGGGTTTGCACAGAGAATCCATGCAGATGTGCTTGTTACAAGAGGTGTCATATTACGGTCATATATTGTACCTCTTACAGCTTCTATTGTCTCATCATAAAGCTGATTACGTGCCGCAGCCTCACGGTATTCTTCACCGTGAACAATCATAATGTATCCTACAGCGCCTAAATTAACACAAAAGAAAAAAGCAAGAAACAGAGCAATAAGACTGCGTACTCTTTTTACAAAAATCATATCAGTTTTTCTCTTTACTCTGTCCTTGAAAATCCTTATATACACCTTTATTCACTCCCGTCAATAAATTCCAAAACAGGGGCTGTACACTATAAAGCTTATACAGTCCCCTTTTAATAATATTCAGTATGTACCTTTTTTATTTATATCAGTTTCCGCTCTGTGATAAAACTACCTTATTTTCATTACCTGCATTAAGATAGATTTCGTTTTCAGGAGTGACCTTTACAAGACCTAACTCTTCAACGGCAAATCTGTCGATATTTTCAACACTTTTGAGAGCAGTGAGCTTTGCGTTGAGCTCTTTATTCTCTGCCTGACAGATAACGTAGGCTTCGTTTGCAGCATCATATCTTCTCTTTGCACTGTCTCTTGCGCAGAAGCTGTTACATACAAGACCGAACATCAGTATTACACCTGCAAAAGCTGCTGCAGCTTTTAAAACCTGCTTGTTTGCCTGCTTTTCAAGGACTCTCGCATCAGGCTTTACCTTTGTAAGTCTCTGTAATTCAGGCTGCTTCTGCTCTTTTCTTTCAAGAGGCTGCACCGGTGCTGCGGCATAACCGTAATCATATTTATAAGCATATTCTGCTGCCATTTTCTTTCACCCCGTAAAAAATTAAATTTAATCTTCTTTTATTTTTTCCACACATCTTAAGGTCGCACTTCTTGACCTTTGGTTTTCTTCTATTTCTCTTTCTGAAGGAAGTACCTTTTTAAAAGGAAGTGAACCTGCCGGTGTCTTTCCGCATACGCAGATAGGATAACCCGGAGGACACTCACAGCCCTTACAGTATGATGCGAAGGCTTTCTTTACAATTCTGTCTTCAAGTGAATGGAAGGTTATTATTGCAACCCTTCCGCCTACATTAAGAGCACCGAACATATCACCGAGTGTTGAGCTGATTTTTTCAAGCTCTCCGTTAACCTCAAGCCTCAGTGCCTGAAAGACTCTTCTTGCGGGATGTCCGCCGGTTCTTCTTGTAGCGGCCGGAATAGCTGTCTTTATAATCTCCGCAAGCTCTGTTGTTGTTTCAATTGTCTTCTTTTCTCTTTCGTTTATGATAGCAGAGGCTATTCTCGGTGCAAACTTTTCTTCACCGTAATCTCTGAAGATTCTTGTAAGATCCTTGTGAGAATAGGTATTTACTATATCTGCAGCAGAAACACCCTTCTGCGACATTCTCATATCAAGAGGGGCCTCATTGTGGAAGGAAAAGCCCCTCTCAGCCGTATCGAGCTGATGGGAGGATACGCCCAGATCGGCAAGGATTCCGTCGACCTTTTCTATTCCGAGGTCACGGAGGATATTTTTAAGATTTGAAAAATTATCGTGTACTACGGTTACGCAATCATAGTGACCGATTCTTTCTTTTATTATCTCTATTGCGTCAGGGTCCTGATCGATTGCGATAAGTCTTCCGCCGTCAAGTCTTTTTATTATCTCACTGCTGTGGCCTGCTCCTCCGCAGGTACAGTCAACGTATATTCCGTCTTTTCTGATATTCAGTGCTTCTATTGTTTCCTCAAGAAGCACACTCTTGTGTGAAAACTCCATTCGTCCACCTCTTAAGCTTCGGGAAGAGTAATGAATCTGCCTTCTGCCTGATATGAGCGGTAAACTTCACTCTCTTTTTCAATTGCAGCTTCATCAGCAAGATTATCGTTGTAAATTGTATCAAGATAGCTTTCATAGGTTTCGGGACTCATAACCTCAACATAATTTCCGAAGCCCACAAACACGCATTGCTTTTCAATCTTTGCTTTTCTTGCAATAGCCGGGTTGATAACAATTCTTCCCTGACTGTCATAGGAAGCTTCGCCTGTGCCCATATAACACTTTGCACGGGCTATTCTTTCTTTCGTGGGATCGGTAATACCTACAAGAGATGTGGAGAGACTTTTTTCAAATTCATCCTTGCTGTAAAGCTGGATTGACGGATGGTTGGATAAAAATATTTTATAAATAAAATTATCGCCTAATTCTTCTCTGAACTTTGCGGGAACAAACACACGGTTTTTTCCGTCAAGATTATGTTCATAGGTTCCGATAAGCATTGTCTCTCTCCTCCCTTCAGTATTTGTTAATTGGGCTCAGGCAACTCCGTGTTTCACCAAAATTCACCGTAGCGTCAACACTAAGATGTACCTATTCCCCACTTTTGAATATATTATAAGCTTTTGCAGTGAAAAAGTCAACAGTATTTGCCATATATTTTTGGCTTTTTTCAAGTTTTTTCTTACAAAAATCCCCATCATTCCGAGGAATGATGGGGATTAAGAATATATGTGGTGAAAAGTGGTGCATCAGCCCTTATTCAGCACCAAAAATCAGCCTTTTGCGTCATACCAGGTCTTACCCGAATGAACATCTGCAAGAAGTCTGACCTTAAGCTTGCAAGCATTTTCCATTTCTTGTTTGAGTATTATTTCAACTGCAGATTTATCTTCAAGGGAACATTCTACAATAAGCTCGTCATGTACCTGCATAATAAGCTTTGCATCAAGATTTTCCTTTCTGAGTCTTTCGTAAACTCTTACCATTGCAATCTTGATAATATCTGCCGCCGTACCCTGGACAGGTGCGTTTCTTGCAACTCTTTCACCGAAAGCCTGAAGCATTTTATTGCTTGCAGTAAGCTCGGGAAGATATCTTCTGCGGGAGAACATTGTGCTGACATAGCCGTCATCTCTTGCCTTTTCCACAACGCCTTCAAGATAATTCCTTACACCGCTGTAATGATGAAGATAGCCCTTGATATAGGTATCAGCCTCTTTTCTTGTTACACCTATATCCTTTGCAAGAGAAAAAGCACCGATACCGTAAACTATACCGAAATTAACAGCCTTTGCTCTGCTTCTCATAAGAGGTGTAACCATAAACAGAGGCATATTGAACACCTGTGAAGCAGTAATAGAGTGAATATCCTCACCGTTATTAAAGGCTTCTGTCATTATTTCGTCACCGGAAAGATGTGCAAGAACACGAAGCTCAATCTGTGAATAGTCGGCATCCACAAGACATCTGCCTTCTCCCGAGGTGAAGAACCGACGCATTTCTCTTCCAAG
>JAZRQQ010000113.1:0-15715 GCA_045649935.1 Acutalibacteraceae bacterium
TGTAAACTCAACCTTACTTACATTAAGCTTACCTTCTGCGTTATAAGCAATTACACCGCCTGAGCCTGTTGCTGTATTTTTATTGAATACAGAGTCCGTAACGGTAACATTTGCTGTTCCGCTTGCATAAACTACTGCGCCATTTGCGTTCTTGTTTCCGCTTGCGCTTACCTTTGTCATATCAAGACTGCCTGAGCCGGTGATATAAACTGTACCGTTAGCAGATGCATTCGCTATATTATCTTTAAGCTCAACATCATTTAAAGTAACTGCACTGTTTTCACGGATCTGAATAGCAAGACCTGTTGCACCGCTGTTATTTTCAAATACAGCTTTATTCTTCACATCAACAACAGAGCCTAAGGCTGATACACCGCCGCCGTAGAAGCCTGTTGAGTTTTCCTTCATAACAGTTCCGTCAAGAGTCAGTGTGCCGTAGCCTACATAGACAGCACCGCCGCCTTCATTGCTCTGTTCAGAGGTTGCTTTGTTTCCTGTAAAGGTTGTTCCCTTGAAGGTTGCAACACCGTTTGTACGGATACTTACTGCACCGCCGGCTAAAGCAGTATTGCCGATAAAATCTGCAGCGGGAACTGTAAGCACAGCACCGTTCTTGCTTCCGTCAGTTTCATCAGTGAAATAGGACACATAAATTGCACCTGCGTGGCCTGCCGCCGTATTTCCGGTAAATGTATCAGATTCGGAAACTGTATATGTACCGCCGCTGAGGAATACAGCACCGCCGTTACCGCCCTTTTCAGCCGCTGTAAGAACAGCATTGTTTTTACTGAAGGCAGTATTCTGTGTTGTAAGCTTTCCTCGGTCACTGTAAATTACACCGCCGTAGGAGGCTGTATTGTTTTCAAAGCTGCTTTCTTTAATATTCAGAGTTGCATTTGTTACAGAAATTGCACCGCCGTTTGTAGCAGTATTTTCACTCCAGTTACAGCTGTTAATATTGATAACGGTAGAAGCACCGCTTGTAAAGAGCACACCGCCGCTTCTTGCAATATTTCCGTCTGCTGTAACATTTGTCATATCAAGTGTACTGCCGTTCTGATAAATGACACCGTTTGCAGTAGACGTATTATCTCTTACAGTTACATTGCTGAGCTTTGCAGTAGTACCGTCACGGAAGCACAGAGCTGCACCTGTAGCACCTTCTGAGCCCGTTACCAAGCCTCCGTTGATAGTTACTTCCGATTTCTGGGAGAATACTGCACCGCCATAATAAGCACTTGTATTCTTATCCATAGTAACATCTTTAAGGCTGAGCTTACCGAAGCCGACATAAACGGCACCGCCGCCCATAACATCATCAACTGTAGCTGTTGCCTTGTTTTCAATCAGCTTGGCACCGTTGAGGTTTGCTTCACAATCAGTACGGATACTCATTGCACCGCCGCATTTAGCAGTGTTTTTCTTAATCTCTGTACCGTTAAGTATAAGGTTCGAACCGATACGGCTTCCATCTTCATTTTTGTGATAAGTAAGATAGAATGCACCGCCGTGACCGTCTGCTGAGTTACCCTCGATGATAGAATCGGTACCCAGAGTAAAGGTAATTGCGTTTATATATATTGCGCCGCCGTTCTGAGCTGCAGTATTATTCTGAACATCCAGCTCACTTACGGTTACATCTGTCATATAAGCATATACAGCACCGCCGTTACCGCCGCTTCCGGTCTCAGAAAGAACCGCTTTGTTGCCGTGCAACGTTACTTCTGAAAGTTTTGCTACAGAGGTTGTGGACAGATATATACCACCGCCGTTAACTGCAGTATTATCAATCACTCTGCTTTCAGACAGTTTCAGATTTGCCTCGGCGTGTACTGATAATGCGCCGCCGGAGCTGTTAGCGCTGTTCTCGGTAAATTCGCAGCCCTTAACAGTAACATCTGCCATCTGAGTTACATATATAGCACCGCCGTTACCGGGATTAGTATCATTTTTAACAGCTTTATTTTTTATAAATGTACAGTTTTCCACTGTAGCGGTAATACCCTTTGCTTTAGGATCCTGCTTATTACTGCGGCTGAAAATAATTGCACCGCCAAGACTTGCTGTGTTGTTTTCGAATACACAGTTTGTAATTTCTGCCTCTCTGGGTGTCCATTCGGAATCCTTGGTGTTATGGAAATAAACCGCTCCGCCATTATAATAGCTGCTGTTATTACGGAATGTTGCGTTACGGATAACGAGACTGCCTCCGGTGTAAATTGCACCACCGCTGAAGTCAGTAGCATTACCTTCAAAGCTGGCATTACCGAGAATAATTATGGGGCTTGATGTATTGGAATAAATAGCACCGCCGGCACTTACAGACACATTGTCCTTGAAGAGCATAGTTTTTCCCGGCTTTTCATCACCGATGTAAACGTTGGAATACATAGTAGAGGATGTTGAAACGGCACCGCCGTAAGTATATGACTTATTTCCCTGAATTGTACCGGATACAAGATTGATAATTCTTGAAGTATAAACAGCACCGCCGCGAAGAGCCTCATTATTGCTGATTGTACCGCCGTACATATAGAAAGCACCGTTATTATAAATAGCACCGCCGCATCCGTCGTTTTCCTTCTTGGACTCTACGCCCTGTTCGTCAGTTACAACAGTATGCTCAGTCTTTACTCCGTTGTTATCGATTATACCGCCGTACATATTTATAACAGCATTTGCATTCAGAATAGCGCCGCCGCCAGCACGTGCAGCTGCATCATCACTCATACCGTTACCGTAAGTCAGTATACGCTCATTACCAAGCTTGAGATTATTGCAGATACGTACACCGTCATAAAGATTGACAGTAGCGCTTTTACTTGCATAAATAGCTGAGCCGACTACATTGACCTTTACCTTATTTCTGTTTCCGTCGATAGTCAGAGTACCTGCACCGCCACCGAGTGTAAGCACGGCTTTTCTGTGGTGAAGAAGAGCAGATACACCATTTGAATCTTCTCCGACAACGAAAAGATCTCCGCTATAGTTCGGATCACGCTTTAAGGTGTAGTTGCCGTCAGAATAGATAGTTACATCGTGTGAAATATATATAGGCTGATTTATAGTAATATTTTTAGTAATTAAAATTTCCGTTGCACCGCTGTTAGCACGTTCAATAAGCTTGGAAAGTGAATCAGTCTTCTGTATACCCCATACAGCCTTGACAGAAATATCTCTGTCTATTGTTCCTTTTTCAGCAAAGCTCACACCTGCCAGGGTCTGCCAACCCTTAAAGGAATAACCGGGACGGGAAGGCTCTGAAAGGCTGTACTTTCCGTCTTTTTTTACATTTACCGTAATCGGATCACCGTAACCGGTTTCTGCTGTAATTATGTACGCAGGACTCATAGAAAGAGTTGCTCTTTCTGTCTGCACGGAAAAACCGTCTTTATCGGTAACAATACAATAGACCTCATAGCCATCTGCAGCATCTGACATTTTTACCGAATAAGAGCCTGCCTTAAACTCAGGTGCAAGTGTAAATACAGATTTTCCGGGAGCTTTAGTGTACCATTTGTAAGTTAAGCCTTTACCTGCAGCACCGATAAGAACAACAGCATTTTCGCCCTCAGCTACTGTCACAGAAGACGGCTGAACAGTTATAAATACAGGATTTCCTGCTTTCATAGTAACTACATCGGTTTTTACACTATTTCCGAATTTATCAGTTACTAAGCAGTATACCTGACGGCCGCTTCTTGAAGAACTCATTGTGAGTGAATAATAATTCGAGGTAAAGGAAGAAGTCGAAGAGAATTTACTGCCGTCTTTATCTTTATAGTACCATTTATAAGTGAGGCCTTCACCCTGTGCCTCAAATGTGATATTTACATCTGTGCCCTTGGGTGTTGCAACAGAGAATGGCTGACGTGTAATTTCAAGAGGTGTACCCATATTAACTGTAACAGTATTTGTCTTTACACTGTCACCGTATTTATCTGTAACCTCACAGTAAAGCTGTCTGCCGCTACGGGATTTATTTACAGATACAGTATAGGAATTACCCTTGAATGAATTTATAAGGGTAAACTCACTGCTTCCTGCATCCATGTAATACCACTTATATTTAAGTCCGTCACCCTTTGCAGTGAAGGATATTTTTACTTCTGTACCGTCAGGAGCAACAACGGAAGAAGGCTGTTCTGTTATTTCAAGAGGTGTTTTAAGGCTGAGAGTAACAGTATCTGTATTTACTTTATCACCGTATTTATCTGTGACAACGCAATATACCTGTCTGCCGCTACGGGATTTACTCATTGTAATATTATACGAGTTACCCTTGAATGAAGATGTGGAGACGAATTTACTGTCACCTTCATTTTTGTAGTACCACTTATATGTGAGTCCGTCACCCTGAGCTTTAAAGGAAACCTTTGCATCCTTACCGTCAAGTGCATAAACTGAAACCGGCTGTTTTGTTATTTTAAGAGCCGTTTTAAGACTTAAGGTAACAGTAGCTGTCTTTACACTGCTGCCGTATTTATCAGTAATGACGCAGTAAACCTGTCTGCCGCTACGGGATTTACTCATTGTAATACTATATGAGTTATCCTTGAACGAAGATGTTGAACTGAACTTACTGTCGCCTTTATTTTTAAAGTACCACTTATACTTGAGTCCGTCACCCTGAACCTTGAAGGAAACCTTTGCGTCCTTACCGTCAAGTGCATAAACTGAAACCGGCTGTTTTGTAATCTTAAGAGGCGTCTTAAGACTTAAGGTAACAGTATTGGTCTTTACACTGCTGCCGTATTTATCTGTGATAACACAATAAACCTGTCTGCCGCTGCGGGACTCACTCATTGTAATATTATATGAATTACCCTTGAATGAAGATGTGGAGCTGAACTTTTTGTCACCTTCATTTTTGTAATACCACTTATACTTGAGTCCGTCACCCTGCACTTTAAAGGAAACTTTTGCCTCCTTACCGTCAAGCGCATATACAGAAACAGGCTGCTTTGTAATCTTAAGAGGTGTTTTAAGACTCAAAGTAACCGTATTTGTTTTTACGCTGTTACCGTATTTATCTGTGATGACACAATAAATCTGTCTGCCACTGCGGGTTTTATTCATTACAGCTGAGTAAGAATTACCCTTGAAGGCAGATGTAGAGCTGAACTTTTTGTCACCCTTATTTTTATAGTACCATTCGTATTTAAGTCCGTCACCCTGAACCTTAAAGGAAACCTTTGCCTCCTTACCGTTAAGTGCATAGACTGAAGACGGCTGCTCTGTAATCTTAAGGGGTGTTTTAAGACTTAAGGTAACTGTATTTGTCTTTGCTTTATCACCGTATTTATCTGTGATAACGCAGTAAACCTGTCTGCCGCTGCGGCTTTTATTCATTACAGCTGAGTAAGAATTACCGGTAAACGCAGATGTAGAGCTGAACTTTTTGTCACCCTTGTTTTTATAGTACCATTTGTACTTAAGTCCGTCACCCTGAACTTTAAAGGAAACCTTTGCCTCCTTACCGTTAAGTGCATAGACAGATGACGGCTGCTTTGTAATCTTAAGAGCCGTTTTAAGACTGAGAGTAACGGTTTTGGTTTTCTTGCTGTTACCGTATTTATCTGTGATAACACAGTAAACCTGTCTGCCGTCACGCTTTTTATTCATTTTGACAGAATAATAGTTTTTCTTGAACGAGGTAGTAACCTTATACTTTTTACTTCCCGTATCCTTGAAATACCATTTGTACTTCAGACCGTCACCCTTCGCTTTGATTGTTGCCTTGGCAACTGAGCCACTTGAAACAGTCACTGAGGTCGGCTGTTTTGTGATTTTAAGTGTAGTTTTGGCATAAACCGTTGACATACTTGTGATAACAAAAAGCACCATAAATATGAGAGACAGAATTATACCCGAAACCTTCTTCACCATTTAAATCGCTCCTTTTCTTTGTGAAGTAGATTGCACGCTTATACGTTGTGTATATCTTCCTTCTGACATAAAAATATACACGCATTTATGTATATACATCCGATTATATTTTACTATAAACAGCCGTCAAAAGTCAACAAAAAAACTTAAATATCAAGCTTAAAATACTGTAGTTTTTTCGTTTTCTTACCCATTGTTTTTATTGCTTCAAAGTGGTATAATATCCCGGATAAAAATTGTAGTCCGTACAGGAGAAATTACTATGAAATCAATCAGAAGCTTTATAAAAAAAGAGCCCGTTCTGTGCATTTCTGCACTCCTGGCTGTTGCAACAATGTTTTTTGTTGCGCCCGATAAAGAATATCTCGGATATATAGATTTCCGTGTGCTTTGCTTACTTCTCTGCCTTATGGCAGTAGTTGCCGGCTTCAGAAGCATCGGTGCCTTCAGCTGGCTTACATATCAGCTGCTTCACCGTATTCATAGCGGCAGAATTCTCGGAATAACACTTGTATTGCTCCCCTTTTTCTGTTCAATGCTTGTAACAAATGATGTTGCTCTTCTTGTGTTCATACCCTTTACCGTTGTTCTTCTTATGCAGCTCGGAAATAAAAATTCGATTATACCCGTTACCGCTCTTCAGACCGTTGCAGCAAATCTCGGCAGTATGGCAACACCCGTAGGCAACCCGCAGAATCTCTTTCTGTATTCTGCATATAATTTAAATGCAAAAGAATTTTTCTCTGTAACACTGCCTCTTACAGCAGTAAGTCTTATTGCCCTGACCATAGCTTCCTTCCCCGTCCTGCAAAAAAAGCTTACTGAGGAAAAATTCAGAAACGAAGAAATAACCGATGTGAAAAAACTGATAATATATGTTGCTCTCTTTGTGCTCTGTCTTCTTACAGTATTCAGAATTATTCCCTATCCCGTTACAACAATGATTGTAGTTGGTGCCTTTCTTATTACAGACAGAAAATGTCTCAAGGAAATCGACTATATGCTTCTGCTGACCTTCGTATGCTTTTTTATAATTTCGGAAAATTTAGGAAGAATTGATATAATACGGAATTTTTTGCAGGAGCTTCTCAATAAAAGCACACTTCTTACATCTGTCGGCGCAAGTCAGATTATAAGCAATGTTCCTGCCGCTGTGTTACTGTCAGGTTTCACCGATAACTGGAGTGAGCTTCTTTCAGGCGTAAATATCGGAGGTCTCGGAACGCCCGTTGCTTCACTTGCAAGTCTTATTACCCTGAAGCTGTATATGCGCTCTGAGGATGCAAAGATTATAAAATTCCTGGCAGTTTTTTCTCTTGCCAATATAATCGGTCTTATAATTTTACTCGGCTTTAAGATGATAGTATAATTCATAATCAATAGAAAAAAACCACAGCATTTTCATTGCTGTGGTTTACTCTTTATTTTACTTTCAGTATTGAGCCTATTATATTCACCTGTAATTTATCGGGAAGTGCATTAAGAATTCTCAGAAGCGGATTACGGTTAATATTGTAAATATATTTCGGACTTTTATCCTCGATAGCTGAAAGCACTTTCTCAGCTATTCTTTCCGGTGCAACATTTCTTGCTTCAACACTGTCAACTATTTTGCGGAACTTGGTTGCGTTACATTTATAAAGATTTGTGCTGTCAACAAATCTTTCAAGTGCCTGGGTCGAAATATCAATAAGACCAGTCTTTACCGCACCCGGGCGTATAACAGAAACAGGTATTCCGAGAAGATTAGTTTCCATACGAAGAGAAAAAGCATATTTTTCAAGGGCAGTTTTTGTAATACCGTAAATCCCCGTAAAAGGAAGAGGATCAAGAGGCGCAAGTTCACTTGTTGTTATTACAATTCTGCTACCCTTAGAAAGCATAGGTGCAAAAGCTTTATTTATACGGTAAACACCGAAAAGATTTATATTAAAAATTCTTTCAAAACTTTCTTCAGGCATTTCAATCAGTGAATCAAGATTATATATACCTGCCGTATGTACTATAGCATCAAGATGATCTGTCTCTTCTTTGACAGAGGCAAATACTTTTTCTATAGAGCTCATATCCGTAACGTCACAATTGAAAAACTCAAGTCCCTCAATTACTTCAGCTTCCCTGTAGTCAAGACCGTAAACACGGTAGCCCTTACTAATAAGACTTTTACATATTGCCGTCCCCATTCCGCCTGTAGCGCCTGTAACAAGTATATTTTTCATATGAATACTCCTGTTCTGATTTTGTTAATTCATTTTACACTTTATATTTTCCTTTGTCAATGCGGTATAAATTAAATAGCATATGTACTTGAAATATTTTCACGATAAGTATATAATCAAGAAAATAAAACAACGGAGAAAAATATTATGCATTTACTTAAAATTGACAAGGAACATTATGTAGGTCAGGCTGACCCTTATATCCTTAAAAGCGGCGGCAGATATTATATTTATGTCACAGGACATGACGGTATTTATGCCTATCAGTCAGACAGTCTTCTTGAAGGCTGGGAATACTACGGTGTCGTTATGACAGTTAAGGGTCTTACAGATTTCTGGGCACCCAGTGTTATCGAGCTTGACGGTAAGTTCTATATGTACAACTCAATGGAAATATATGATGACGAGCCTGACAAGGGCGGTCACAGAGGTGCTATGCACGTTTCCGTTGCTGACAGCCCCCTCGGCCCCTTCAGATGTATCAAGAGAATTCTTCATCCTTTTTCAATAGATTCACATATTGTAAAAAATGAAGCCGGACTTTTCCTCTTCTATTCAGCCAATAAATTTGAAGGAGAAAGAATCGGCACCTGTATTTATGTTGATAAGATGCTTGACCCTCTTACTCCTGCAGGAAATCCCGTTCTTGTTCTTGAGCCTACACTCGATGAAGATATATATCAGAAGGACAGATATAAAAAGGGTCAGCACTGGCACACAATTGAAGGCGCCTTTTATTTCAGGGAGGGTGACTGGCACTATCTTATGTATTCAGGCAACTGCTTTGAACAGCCTACATATTATATCGGCTACGCAAGAGCAAAGACAGATGAAACCGACCTTACAAAAATCAAATTTGATAAATATCCCGATGCAGATACATATCATCCCGTACTCAAGGCAAATGACTTCGAAGAAGGCACAGGTCACCATTCAATGATTAAGGAAGACGGTCAGTGGTATGCTGTCTATCACGCAAGAGATTACATTAACGACACGGGAGCGAGTGCATTTGATGCAAGAAATGCAAGAATCTGCAAGCTCAATGTTGAAGACGGTATAATTACCGCCGAAAGATATAAAGACCATATATAAACTAAAAGCCGCTTTGGTATAAAACCAAGGCGGCTGTATTTTTTTGTATTCAGTTCTGCTGTCAGATTATATCTGTTACCTCACAGCTTTCTGTGCCGTAATATCTGAGCAGCTCAAGCTCTTTTTCTCCGATCCTTTCACCCATAACAACAACAGGAATCGCAGGAGGACAGCTTACAGAGACAGAGCCTGAAACCCTTCCGAGGCTATCTTCCCTTTTCACCGTCACCGTTGGCAGATATAAGGCTTCGTTCAGTGAATATACCTTTTCCGGCTTTGCAAAACATGGCGGTGCTTCGGTGATTTTTTCCTTCCTTGGCAGTTCCTCAAGAGCTTTTTTCAATCTTTCGAGGTCACCGTCGGTATTTTCCGGTGTGAGCATCATAACCGTATAATCGGGATCAGAAAATTCACAGACTATACCTTTACCGAGAAGATACTCACCTATTTCCGTACCTTTGTATCCGTATTCTTTGGCTTTGACCGTAAGCTTCAGCCGTTCATCTCCCGTAAACACATACCCTTTATTTTCAAGGCTGATTTTCAGTGCAGAAACCTTTTCACAGAATGAAGATAATTCTTTTCTGTATCCTTCATAAAGATATCCGTTCACCTTATCAAGCGACTGCATAATAAGATACGAGGGACTTGTTGAAGCAAAAAGAGAAAGGGCATATTGTGCTTTTTCTTTTAAAAGCTCCGGTGCATCTGATGAAATGTGAAGATAGGCTCCGCCGGTTAATACAGGCAAGGTCTTGTGTGCTGAGTCACAGCAGATATCTGCACCCAAAGAAATCGGATGCAAATTTTCCGGAAGAAAATTAAGATAAGCTCCGTGTGCATTATCAACGGCAAGAAGTATACCCTTTTCTCTGCACAAAGCAGAAATACCCTTTATATCTGCAATATTTCCGAGATAATCGGGACTTGTTACATATATTGCGGCAGGTTTATCCTCACAAAGTGAAAGAGCTTCTTCAAGACGTGTCTGTGAAACATTGCATCCGGCAATACCCTCAGCGCTTTCACTGTAAAGCCACTCTATATCAACGCCCATAACAGCGCAGGCTGTAATAAAAGTCTTATGTGCATTACGGAAAGCAAGAATTCTTGCTTTTTCTCCTCTTATCTGCGCAGTAAGCTTTATAAGATAAACCATAGCACGAATACAGAGAGATGAGCCCTCAGTGCTGTATAAGGTTTTGCCGCTGCCGAAAAGTCCGGAAGCATTATTCTGACTTTCAGCTATTATTCCCGACGGAGAATAAAGCACATCTGCACCATCTATTTCGGTAATATCATACTGCTCGTTACCAAGAAAGCCTTTGCCCTTATGACCGGGCATATGAAGACGCACCTTCTCTTCTTCGGAATATTTTTTTACGAAATTACAAACGGGTGTGTTCATTATTCTTCACCTAAAGTCTTTGCTACCTCAAGCATAATTGCACATTCCATACGTTTTCTGAAAAGCTTACATCCGTATTCATAAATACCGTTGACGCTTCCCGTAGCGTGATATGCATTAGCAGCACAGCCACCTGAGCAGTAAAGTCTTGCCCAGCAGTCACGGCATTCTTTTCTTGTATATACATTACATGCGGCAAATTCATCCTGTATTTCAGTGTTGGTTACACCCTTCCATACATCACCGAGTCTGAACTTTTCTTCACCCACAAACTGATGGCAGGGATAAAGGTCACCCCAGGGAGTAACAGCCATATATTCTGTTCCCGAGCCGCAGCCGGATATACGCTTGTAGATACAAGGACCGCCCTTAAGGTCAATCATATAGTGATAGAAGGTGAAGCCTTTTCCTTCCTTATGCTTTTTCAGCATAAGCTCTGCAAGCTCCTCATACTGCTTCATTACAACGGGTAAATCCTCTTCGGTAAGAGCTGACGGATCATCAGCTGCACAGACAACGGGCTCCATACTAAGCTCACTGAAGCCGAGAGAGAGCATCTCTTTTATATCCTCGAGGAAATCAGGATTATGATGGGTAAAGGTACCGCGCATATAATAGTTCTTCCCTTCCCTTTCCTTTACGAGCTTCTGAAATTTCGGAACTATATACTCCCAGCTTCCCTTTCCGTTATAGTCTACTCTGAAACGGTCATGGACCTCTTTTCTTCCGTCGAGGCTAAGAACAACATTGCTCATTTCTTTATTTGCAAAATCGATTACATCGTCATCAATGAGCACGCCGTTAGTGGTAAGAGTAAAACGGAAATTCTTACCATGCTCTTTTTCTACGCTTCTTGCATAAGCTACAAGCTCTTTGACAACATCAAAGTTCATCAAAGGCTCACCACCGAAAAAGTCAACCTCAAGATTTCTTCTTGTACCGGAATTAGCTATAAGAAAATCAAAAGCCTGCTTACCAACCTCAAAGCTCATCATTGCTCTGTCACCGTGATACTTACCCTGACTTGCAAAGCAGTATGAGCAGTTAAGGTTACAGGTATGAGCGATATGCATACATAAGGCCTTTACAATTCCGGCGCTCTTTTTCTTAAGGTCACCCGCCATACCTTCAAAGGTATCTTCCGAAAAAAGCTTGCCTTCGTTTTTAAGCTCTTCTATATCTTCGAAGCAAAGCTCAAGCTCTTCCCTTGTAACATCTTCTCTGTCACCGTACTTAGTAAGCATTTTTTCTATTACAGAAGCTTTTTCTTCGGTTTCATAAAGTCCTATAATATCGTAAGCTACATCGTCAACAACATGTACTGAGCCCGAGCAGACATCAAGCACAATATTGAGTCCGCCCAGCTTATATGAATGTATCATAATATCACCTTTTCACGAAAAATGCCACCGAATTTGAGTCGGCGGCACATCCCATTTAATTTTAAAATTATTTCTTGCTTTCGCACTGCTGATTTGCAATACCACAGCTTGTCTTACATGCGGACTGGCATGATGTCTGACATTCGCCGCAACCGCCGTTCTTTGCGCTTGTGCAAAGGTTCTTTGTTTCCATTGTCTTAATACGCTTCATTGACTTTCCCTCCTGTGAGTTTGTTCGGTTTATTATAACACGGTTTTATTTACAAGTCAACATATTTGATATTTTTTCTTAAGTTGACGGTAAGCTGTATAAATGTATTCTCTGTGGGATAAATATGTACAAGTAGTTAATTTTTGCAAAATGATTTGAAATATAATTATACTTATGCTATAATACCTCTCGGCAAAGCCAAAAATAATGTAAAACAGGAGATTAAAACAAATGAAAAAGTTAATTGCAATCCTTCTCGCAGTAGCTTGCGTTGCAGTTCTTGCAGCTTGCGCAGGCGGTAACTCAGACGACGGTGCAGCAGCATCCTCTTACGCAGATGCAGTTGAAGTTCTCAACACTGTATGGGCAACATACGAAGATGAAAACAAGTTCCCCATCGGCGGCGGTGACTACGACAACATCACTATGGATGTTCCCGGCAAGTTTGATATCGCTCAGACAGAACAGCTTGATACTACTCTTGCTCTTCCCGCTTCACAGGTAGCAAACATCGAAGATGCAGCTTCACTTGTACACATGATGAACGCAAACACCTTCACAGGTGCTGCTTACAAGTTAAAGGCTGATACAGACTTTTCTGCTTTTGCTGAAGATTTCAAGACAGGTCTTGACGGCAGACGCTGGATGTGCGGCTTCCCCGAAAAGTTCATCGTTGTAAAATCAGGCAGCTATGTAGTTACAGCTTTCGGTAACGGTGAAAT
This sequence comes from Acutalibacteraceae bacterium, assembly GCA_045649935.1. Taxonomy (GTDB): domain Bacteria; phylum Bacillota; class Clostridia; order Oscillospirales; family Acutalibacteraceae; genus UBA6857. The sequence goes on from JAZRQQ010000113.1 coordinate 12,927, forward strand.
CATTGAGCTCTTCAAGACAAAGGCTCTTGCAGCTCTCGAAAATGCTGAGCTTGTATCAGAAGGCGCTATCGCAGGTTAAAAGATATGCTTTTTTCAAGTATCCCATTTTTATATTATTTCCTGCCCGCAGTCATTCTCATCTATTTTATTGCTCCCAAAAAGTTCAAGAATATTGTTCTTCTTACATCAAGTCTTATCTTTTATGCATGGGGCGAACCGAAATATGTGGTTATAATGATTGTTTCGGTTACGGCAGGTTATCTTTCGGGATTACTTATTGAGAAAAACAGAGACACTAAAATGGGCAGGCTGATTCTTTGCCTGTCCATTTTGATACCCGTTTCTTTTCTTCTCTACTTTAAGTATGCCGATTTCTTTATTGAAAATTTCAATGCCGCAACGGGTCTGTCTATGCCCCTTCTCAGGGTAGCCTTACCTATCGGTATTTCTTTCTATACCTTTCAGATTGTCAGCTATCAGGTTGACGTTTACAGAGGTACTGAAGCTCAGAAAAATCCTGTTGACCTTGCCACATATATTGCACTCTTCCCTCAGCTTATAGCAGGTCCTATTGTCCGCTATGTTGATATTGAAAGAGAGCTTAAAAGCCGTACTCATTCTGTCAGCCTTGCGGCATCGGGTGTTCTCAGGTTTACTGTAGGTCTCGGCAAAAAGATTCTTATTGCCAACACCCTCGGCAGCCTCTGCACTGCCTTTAACGCATCGGCAGAGCCGTCAGTGCTTTTCAGCTGGATGAATGCGGCAGCAGTTGCTCTTCAGCTGTACTTTGACTTTTCCGGATACAGTGATATGGCAATCGGTCTTGGCAGAGTTTTTGGTTTTAATTTCCTTGAAAACTTCAACTATCCCTTTATTTCAAAAAGTGCTACAGAATTCTGGCGCAGATGGCATATGTCTCTCGGCTCCTGGTTCCGTGACTATGTGTATATTCCTCTTGGCGGTAACAGAGTTTCAAAAACCCGTCACCTTTTCAATATCCTTGCCGTATGGCTTCTTACAGGCTTCTGGCACGGCGCTGACTGGAATTTTATAATCTGGGGCTTGTTTTTTGCCGTTTTCCTTATTGCAGAAAAGCTCTTTATCGGAGATTTTCTCAGAAAGCATAAAGTATTATCCCACGTTTATGTAATGTTCCTCGTAATTGTCAGCTTTACAATTTTCAACAGCAACGGTGCTTCGGGTATAATTACTTCTCTTTCTCACGTATTCGGTCTTTCAGGTATTCCTTTTACCACAGCAGAGACACTGTATTATCTGAGAAGCTATGCGGTAATTTTTATTATAGCTATCATAGGCTCTACACCTCTTCTTAAAAGGCTTACAGAAAAGCTTCCCGAGAAGCTCGTGAATATTCTGCAGCCGATTTACGTATTAGTTATAGTTGTCCTTTCAACAGCATACCTTGTTGACGGCTCCTTTAACCCATTCTTATATTTCAGGTTCTGATAAAATGAATAAAAAGATTAATAATATTGTACTTTGTGTCCTTATGGCCGCAATCATATTTACAGGTTGTCTGCTCTGCATTTTTTTGCCGAAGGACACCTACTCACAGAGTGAAAGACGTGAACTTAAAACCTTTCCGAGCCTTTCTGTCTCCTCTGTTATCAAGGGAGATTTTATGAAAGGCTTTGAAGAATATGCTTCTGACGCATTCCCCTTCAGAGATGAATTCCGTTCAGTAAAAGCATATTTCAGCTATTATCTTCTCGGTCAGAAAGACAACAACGGCATTTACGTCCACAACAATTACATTGCTTCCATCGATTATCCCTATAACAGAGAATCGGTAGAATATGCAGCTTCGAGATTCGGATACATCTATGAGAATTTTCTTCAGAATTCCAAGGTATTCCTTTCTGTAATCCCCGACAAGAATACTTTTCTTGCTGAGGATGCGGGTGTGCTTCATATTGACACAGATAAGCTTGTCTCAGATATAAAGGAAGCTATGCCCTATGCAGAATATATTGATATATTCCCCACTCTTTCAATTGAAGACTACTATAAAACCGACTCTCACTGGAAGCAGGACTGTATCACCGATACGGCAGATGTTCTGGCAGAAGCTTTAGGCGTATCTCTGAGCAAGGAAAGAAAGACGGTTGAAAACAGTCAGCCCTTTTACGGAGTATATTACGGACAGGCAGCACTCAATCTGCCTTATGACACGGTTAATTATCTGACAAGTCCCGTTATTGATAATATGAAGGCTTTTGACGGTCAGAATAATAAGGAAATTCCTGTTTATGATACAGACAGACTTTCAGGTCGTGACCCCTATGAGACCTTCCTTTCAGGTCCCTTGTCTCTTGTAACTGTTGAAAATCCTTCGTGCAAAAATGACAGAGAGCTGATTATTTTCCGTGACTCCTTCGGCTCATCTATTGCTCCCCTTTTAGCAGAAGGATACAGCAAGGTCACACTTATTGATATACGTTATGTCAACATAAGTTATGTTAAAGACCTTGTTGAATTCAAAGATGCTGATGTGCTTTTCCTATACAGCACCTCAGTATTGAACAACAGCGAAACAATCAAATAAAAAAATAAAAATTATAGCAAAAAATGTATTGACTTTTCCACTCGTTAGTGTTATAGTATACAAGCACTCAACGAGTGGAACAGAATATGCGAGAGTGGCGGAATCGGCAGACGCGCACGTTTGAGGGGCGTGTGGGGCAGCTCGTACGGGTTCAAGTCCCGTCTCTCGCACCAAACCAGAAAAATCCGAACCAAATTTTCCCAATAGGAAAAGGGTTCGGATT